>JANJTY010000412.1 GCA_024710865.1 Lysobacteraceae bacterium
CCACGCCGCGCGCTTCGCCGATGGCGCCTTCAGCCTGCGCCTGCCGCTGACCTTCGTGCCGCGCTACGCCGGCGCCGGCAGCACCGACATCGCCGAGGCACAGCCGGCGGCGGCGATCGCGCGGCGCGAGCTGACCGCGCTGCCGCCGACCCTGTCGCTCAGCGTCGACCTGGACGCCGGTCTGCCGCTGGCCGGCATCGACAGCCCGACCCACGCCATCGACGCGCGGCCGACCGGCGCGCGCTGGGCGGTGGAACTGGCCGAACAGGTGGTGCTGGCAGAGCGCGACTTCGAGCTGCGCTGGACGCCCGAACCCAGCACCCTGCCGCGCAGCGCGCTGTTCACCGAGACCGTCGCGGGCGAGCACTTCGCACTGGTGATGCTGATGCCGCCGACGCAGAAGGTGGCGCCGCTGCCGCGCGAGCTGATCCTGGTGATCGACCACTCCGGCTCGATGCACGGCAGTTCGATGCAGCAGGCCATCGCCGCGCTCGACCAGGCCCTGGCGTCCTTGCGTCCGGGCGACCGCTTCAACGTGATTCGCTTCAACCATGCCGCTCAATCGCTCTTCCCCGAGGCCAGGGCGGCGCTGCCGCCGGAGGTGGAGACGGCGCGGCGTTTCGTGCAGGGCCTGAGCGCCGACGGAGGCACCGAGCTGGGTGCCGCGCTGACGCTGGCCCTGGCGGGCGCCGCGCCGCCCGGGTACGTGCGCCAGGTGGTGCTGGCGACCGATGCCGGCATCGGCAACGAGCAGGCCCTGTTCGCGCAGATCGAGAAGGACCTGGGCGACTCGCGCCTGTTCCCGCTCGGCATCGGCAGCGCGCCGAACAGCCACTTCCTGCGCAAGGCGGCCGAGATCGGGCGCGGCAGCTGGGTGCTGATCCGCGATCCGTCCGGCGTGCAGGAAGGCATGCAGCAGCTGTTCGCGCGGCTGGACCGGCCGGCCCTAACCGGCCTCAAGGCCGAGTGGGCGGTGCCGGCCGACAGCTATCCGCAGCGCCTGCCAGACCTCTACGCCGACGAGCCGCTGCAGCTGGTGGCGCGCCTGCCCGAGCTGCGCGGCGAGGTGAAGCTGGGCGGCATCGGCGGCAGTCAGCCTTGGCAGGAGTTCCTGCCGCTGAAGCTGGCCGGCAGCGAGAGCCGCGGCGTGGCCAAGCTGTGGGCGCGGGCGCGGCTGGAGGCACTGGACGATGCGCTGCGGGGCGGTGCCGATGCGGCGCAGGTGCGGCGCGACAGCCTGGAGGTGGCGCTGCGCTTCGGTCTGGTCAGCCGCTACACCAGCCTGGTCGCGGTCGAGCGCATGCCCGCACGGCCGGCCGGCGCGCCGCTGGACTCGGTGCGCGTGGCGAACGCCGAACCCGCCGACGGCCTGGCCCTGGCGCAGGGCAGCACGCCGGCGCGCAGCCTGCTCTCGATCGCCCTGGTGCTGGCCCTGCTGGCGCTGGCGCTGCGGCCGGGACGGGTTGGGTGATCACGGGTCGGGGCTGAAGCCCCTCCTACAGCGCGGGTTTTCTTAGGAGCGGCTTCAGCCGCGACCGCCGCACCCAGCCACACCGAACGCCTTCCCGGATGCGCTGCGCCTATCCGGGCTGCGGGTCGGGGCTGAAGCCCCTCCTACAGCGCAGGTTTTCGTAGGAGCGGCTTCAGCCGCGACCGAGACATCGAGCCGCACCGAACGCCTTCCCCGGACGCGCTGCGCGTGTCCGGGCTACTGGAATCCATGTCTTGCTTCACCGGAGGTCGCCACCATGATCCTGGTTCTCGAAAAGCCCCTGCCGCCCGACGCGCAGCCCGACATCGCCGAAGACCCGCCCTCGGCGCCGGACCGCGGCTTCCTCAACGCGCTGCGCCTGCGTCGTCTCGCCTCGGGCCTGCTGTTGCTCGCCGCCGCCGTACTGCTGGCGCAGGCCGGTTGGATCCACGCCAAGGCCGCGCTGGCGCAGCAGCTCATGGAGCGCGCCTGGCAGCGCACGCTGGCGGGCGAGGCCGATGCGCGGCCCTGGCCCTGGGCCGATACCCGTCCGGTGGCGCGCCTGCGCGCGCCGCAGCTGGGCGTGGAGCAGATCGTGCTGGCCGGCGATTCGGGCCGCACGCTGGCCTTCGGCCCGGGCTGGGCCGAGGCCTCGGCCGCGCCGGGCGAGGCCGGCACCAGCGTCATCAGCGGCCACCGCGACACCCATTTCGCCTGGCTCGGCAGGCTGCAGCCGGGCGATCCGATCGAACTCGAGGGCGCCGGCGGCGCGCGCCGCTACCGCGTCGCGCGCGTGACGCACGCCGACGCCGCGCGCCATCGCCTGGTGGTGGCGGATGTGGACGAGCTCTGGCTGGTCACCTGCTGGCCGCTCGACGGCGTGGTGGCCGGCGGCAGCGAGCGCTACCTGGTGCAGGCCCTGCCCGAGCCCGACGCAGCGTTGGCGGTGCGCTGAGGACCCCGCAACGCGAACTGCAATCGGCGGCCACGGCGCCCGTCGGCTGCGGCGCGGGCAGCCCGCCGGCTACCCGCGCGTCCACGCGGCAGGTAAGCTGCCGCCCGCGAGGGCCGCGGGAAGCGGCCCCGGGGGACGGCGCGCCGGGGGGGCGCCTCGACGCAGACACCACCGCCGGATATGCCCGCATGAAACCCAACCTCGCACTGACCACCCGGGCCAGCGCCCTGAGCCTTGCCCTGTGTTTCTGCGGCGTGCCGATGGCACAGGCCGCCACCGTGACCTGGACCGGCAACGCCGGCAACGGCCTCTGGTTCGACGCCGGCAACTGGAGCGGCGGCGCCGGCGTGCCCGGTGCCTCGGACGATGCGGTGTTCGGGCTGGGCGCCAGCGGCGTGGTGTCGCTTGGCGGCGCGACGGCCACGGTACAGAGCCTGACCCTTACCCAGGCGGACGGGCTCACCTTCGCCAGCGGCAGCCTGGTCACGGGGGCCTTCGGCCAGACCGGCGGTACCAACACCCTGCAGACCGGCCTGGCCGCAAGCGCCATCAACCTCGGCTCGGCGGCGCACCTGCGGGTCGAGGCGGGCGCGGTCGCCAGCGCGGACACGCTGTCGGCGCAGGGCCTGCCGACCCAGGCGCGGCTCTCGCTGCTGGGCGGCGGCACGCTGACCGCGGCGGCGCTGGATCTGATCAACGTCCGGGTAGACGTCGACGGTACGAACAGCGCGCTGCGCTTCACCAGCGCCCAGGCGCAGGCCTTCAACGATCTGTACCTCACCAGCGGCGGCGTGCTCGGCTGCATCGGTGCCTCGGCCGTGTTCAATGCCCTCGCCGGCGCCAGCGCCAGCATCAACCTCGGCAACGCGGGCCAGCCCGGCCGCATCGACTGCGGCAGCTTCAGCTTCGAACCCGGCGTCAACGCCAGCGCCAGCGTGCACCTGTTCCACAACCAGAACGGCTACCGCCTGGAGCGGCCGAACGGCTCGCCGGTCTCGCTCAACGGCGGCATGCGGCTCACCACCGGGAACGCGGTGCGGACGGTGATCCCCGGCACCCATGGCTACACCGGCCCCACCCTGATCGGAAACGGCGCGGCGCTGGAGCTGGTCGGCGAACTGACCGGCAGTGCGGTCACGGTGCAGAGCGGCGCCAGCCTGCGCGGCAGCGGTCGCGTGCACGGCCAGGTCAGCGTCGCCGCCAACGCCGCGCTTCGGCCCGGCACGGACGACAACGCCCAGACCGGCACCCTGCAGGTCGGCAGCCTGGACCTGGTCGACCTCAGCCTGCTGCAGTTCGACCTGGCCGAGCCCGGCGTCGCGGGCGACCCGAACGACCTGCTCATCGTCGATGGCGACGCAACCCTCACCGGCGGCCGCATCGACATCGCCGCCCTAGGCGCGATCGGTCGCTACCCGCTGCTGCAGGTCGGCGGCGTGCCGAGCGGCTCGCTCGTGCTGGAGTCGATGCCGGCGGGGCAGGACCTGGCGGACTGGCTGATCGAGGCCAGCGGCGGCAGCTTCGAACTGCGTCCGCGCGGCGTGCTGGAGCTCGATCCGCCCACGCTCGCGCTGAGCGCGGCGGAAGGCGCGCAGGCGGAGGCCAGCGTGACCCTGCGCAACGTCGGCGGCAGCGCGATCAACGTGGTGCAGATCTTCCCGCCCGACTACCCGCGCTTCACCCGCATCGGCGGCAGCTGCGGCGCGGCCGGGTTCCAGATTCCGGTCGACGGCGAGTGCACGGTGCAGGTCCGCTATGCGCCCGAGTTCCCCGAGACGGTGGAGAGCTTCGCCCTGGTCAACAGCGATGCCGTGGCGGGCGCCGACCGCATCCCGCTGCAGGGCATCGCCAGCCGCCTGCCGCCCGAGCTCACCCCGGCCCTGATCGACTTTGGCGTGGTGGCGGTGGACGAGGCCAGCGCTCCGGCGCAGGCGAGCCTGTCCAATCCGAGCAGCCTGCCGCTGGCGATCGCCGGCATTGCGCTCGGCGAGGGCCTGGAGTTCGAGGTCGCCGCAACGAACTGCGGCAGCAGCCTGGCCGCGGGCGGCAGCTGCAGCATCGACCTGGTGTTCCAGCCGCTCGCCGCCGGCGCGGCGGACGACGTGCTCACGGTCGCGACCGAGGCGGGCGAGCCCAGCGCGGCCCTGCAGGGCGTGGGTTTCGCGCTGGAGATCTTCGCCAGCGGCTTCGAGGACTGATCGCATCCGCACGACGGTCCGATGCGACCGTCGCGCGGCGGCAGGCGGGCCTCAGAGCATCCGCCGCAGCGTATCGTCGCCGCGCAGGGCGTGGTGCAGGATCGCCGCGACGGCGTGCAGACCGATGACGAAATAGAACACGTTGCCGACGGTCTCGTGCAGCTCCTCCAGGGTCTCCACGTCGGCCAGGCCGCCCAGCGCCTGGATCGGCAGGGCGATGCTGGTGAAGGGGATCAGCAGCTCCTTGCCGTCGGCGGCGGCGGTGACCAGGCCGAGCAGCGGCTGCGCCAGCAGGAAGGCGTACAGCGCGACGTGCACCGCCGAGGCGCCGAGCGCGGTCAGGCGCCCCGGCGCGGGGGTGATCGGCGGCACGCCCAGCTTCGCGCGCAGCCACAGCCGCGGCCAGACCAGCAGCCAGACCAGCAGGCCGGCCCAGAAATGGGTCTGCACCACCGCCGCGCGCAGGGCGCTGCCGCGCTCGAACTCGCCGCGGAACTCGATGCTGAGATAGGCCAGGACCACCAGCAGCAGGCTGATCCAGTGCAGCGCGCGCTGGGCGCGGGAATAGCGGGCGGTGGCGTGCATGCGGTGGCTTCCGATGAGTAAGCAAGCGGACGGGCCGACGGCTCACGGCCCCTGATCCCTGCAACGTACCGCCGCGGCGAATCCGTCGTCGAGTCCCGCACGTCGGCAGTCGATGCGTGCCGGCCGCCGGCTGCGCCCCGCCGCGCTTGCGCGTAAGCTTCCCGCGCCCGACGCGATGCCCCTGGGGAGGGACCTCGGCCACGGCGGGCACGATCCGATCCGTGGGGAGCCATCGCATGCACCGTTCTGCCGTCCTGGGCGCGTTTCGCCTTGCCACCGTCGCGCTGCTGCTGGGCAGCGCCGTCGCCGCGCAGGCGGCCACCGTGACCTGGACCGGCACTGCCGGCAACGGGCTCTGGTTCGATGCCGGCAACTGGAGCGGCGGCAGCGGCGTACCGCAGGCGGGCGACGACGTGGTGTTCGGGGCCGCGGCCAACGGCGACACCGTGCAGCTCGGCGCGGGCGTCGCCACGGTCGCCACGGTGGCCGTGTCGGCCGGCATCCAGCTGCGCCTGGAAGGCGGCACCGTGATCGCCGACAGCCTGCAGCTGGGCGGCACGCTGCGCGTGGCGGGAAGCGGCATGCGCCTGCAGCTGGCTACGGGCTCCTTCAGCGCTTCCGCCCAGCTCGTCCTCATCGACCAGGCCGTGCTGGGCTGCGGCGCCAGCGACAAGTTCTCGTTCTTCGTCGGGACGGGGCAGGCCGGCAGCCTCAATGTCGGCGAGGCCGGAGCGCCCGGCCGCATCGACTGCGACGAAGTCGAGATGGTCCAGTTCGGCAGCGGCGTCGCGCGCGTCCGTCTCACCCACACCCAGGCCGGCTATCGGCTTGAGCGCCCCAACGGCCAGCGCGTCAGCCTGAGCGGCGATGGCGGCCTGCTGCAGCAGGGCGCCGATTCGATCCTGCCCAGCGTGCATGCCTACTTCGGGCCGACCGACATCGCGTCGGGTCGTCTGCAGCTCGACGGCGAGCTGACCAACTCGAACGTCACCGTGTACGGCAACGGCGTCCTCGCGGGTAGCGGCCGCGTGGTCGGCGGCGTGACGGCGGAGAACCTCGGTGTCATCCAGCCGGGCGCACCCGTCGGTACCCTGCGCATCGGCAGCCTCGATCTGGCGCTCGACGGCTTCCTGCAGTTCGAGCTGGGCCAGCCCGACGTGGTCGGCGGCGCCAGCAACGACCTGCTGCTGGTCGATGGCGACGCCGTGCTCGCCGGCGGCGCCCGCATCCAGAGCCTGGGCGGCTTCGGCCGCTACCGCCTGCTCACCGCGGGCGGAACGGTGAGCAATGCGCCGCTCGACCTCGACAGCCTGCCGGCCGGGCAGGATCCCGCGGTGTGGCAGATCGAGGAGCCGGTCGCCGGGCAGATCGACCTGGTCGCGCTGGGCGCACTGGAGGTGAACGCCGTTCCCCCCAGCCTGAGCGTCATCGAGGGCGGCAGCGCCGTCACCTCGCTCACCTACACCAACGTCGGCAGCACCGGCTTCAGCGTGAACGCGATCGGCGTCTCCGGCGATGACGCCTTCACCCGCGTGCTCGACACCTGCGCCACACCGCCCTTCGTGCTGGCTCCTGGCGCGAGCTGCAAGCAGGACTACCAGTTCGCGCCGCTGCTGCCCGGCGAGTACGAGGCCACGCTCAGCTTCGACACCACCGCCGCCGCCGGCCCGGACAGTGTCCTGCTGCAGGGCACGGCCAGCCGCCTGCCGCCGCTGCTCACCCCGGCCACGCTCGAGTTCGGCAGCGTCGCGGTCGACACGCAGAGCGCGCCGCAGCAGGCCACCCTGAGCAACCCCAGCGCCGCCGCCCTCGCGATCAGCTCGGCCGCGCTGCTGGACGCGCTTGAGTTCGACATCGCCGCGCAGACCTGCACCGGCAGCCTGGCGCCGGGCGCCAGCTGCAGCTACAGCCTGCGCTTTGCGCCGCTCGCCAACGGCGCCAGCAGCGACGCGCTGCGGGTGCAGACCGAGGCCGGGCTGCTGACCGTCGAACTGTCCGGCAGCGGCGTGCAGGAGGCCATTTTCGGCGACGGGTTCGAGCCGGTGCCGGAACAGCTCTGAGCCACGCTGCACACCCGAGCGTGGTTCGATCGCGCCGGTCTCGTTCCGCCGCTGCGCGGCGGCCTCGACCGTCGCGCCTCACCACGAACGGGGACTGGGAGACGGGGCGCATCGGTGAACGCTCGCAGCGGCGGATTGGCGACCTCTCGCTCGACGCGACCACGCCATCGCCGCAACCGAACACCCAGGTGCGGCAGCCGCCGCGCGATGCGGTTCGCTGCGCTCACCGGCATCCTGCGGACGGACTCCTTGCTGTAGTGGGCCACCCCATGCTTCCGCGTGTCGGGCGCCATGGCTTGCCCGTTCGTGATGAGGCGCGCAGGTCGAGGCGGCCGCACCGCGGCCGAACGAGACCGCAGCGATCGAACCACCCGGATTCCCCGCGAACCCGTTGCCCGGAAGCGACGCGGTTCCCTGCGCCCACCGGCATCCTGCGGCCGAGGCTCCTCGGATCAGATCGTCAGCGCGAGCTCGGCCACGACCACGCCATCGGCGTCCGCGTACAGCCACTCGCCCGGCCGGACCCGCACGCCGGCGATCTCGACCGCCACGTCGCGCAGGCCCTGGTCCTGCTTGTCGGTCTTGCGCGGGCAGGTGCCCAGCGCCTTCACCCCGAGGTCGAGGGTCGCGATGACGGAACTGTCGCGCAGGGCGCCGTCGATCACGACGCCGGCCCAGCCGTTGGCGACGGCCTTCCGCGCGAGCAGGTCGCCGAGCATGGCGCGGCGCAGCGAACCGGCGCCGGCGATGAGCAGCACGCGGCCCTGGCCAGGCTCGGATACGGCCTCGCGCACGCGCGAGTTG
>JANJTY010000454.1 GCA_024710865.1 Lysobacteraceae bacterium
GAACCCGCAGTGTAGACCAGCGCATGCGTGTGCAGCTCGACGTGCACGACGCGGCGGAACGACAGGCCGCCGAGCGTGGAAGGCTCGATGGTGATCATCAGAGGAAGTTCCGTCGGCACCAGCGCGCCGCCGCCCATGGGCAGGCGCGACAGCAACGCGGCGGCGGTCGGATCCACCAGCTCCGCGCTGACGCCCAGCGACGCGGCGCTCAGGCCGCTGGCATCGTCGAAGTCCAGGCGCAGGTCGGCCAGCGGCGCAACGCCTCCGCCGATTCGCACCATGGCGGAGTTTCCGGACACCTCGACAGTGACGGGCACGGGCTGCGCCAGCGCCGGCAGCGGCGACAGGGCGAGCAGAAGGGCGAATAGCTTTCGAACGACGGCAGTCATCGGGAACTCCGTGGGTGGGTGCGCGTCCGATGCGTCATTTTCGTCGCGCCTGTGCCGGGCGACCGCCGAATAGTAGGCCAGCGACCGGGCGGAAGTCTCTAGGGGTTTTCCCCCACGCCGGTTGGGGGCTCTGCCGGATTGGTGGCGCCCGGGGCCGGGCGGAAGCTGGCCGGGAGCCGCACAAACCCGAAAGCGGCTAACCCAGAACGGAGAGAGTGTGATGCCTGTCACCATTTCACGAATCGCCCGCTTGTCGGCCCTCTCGGTCGGCATGCTGGCCAGCGGCCTCGCGGTCGCCGAGGCCCGGATCGACCCCGAACTCACCCGCCTGCTGGCCAGCGCCCCGGCCACCGAGGACCTGCAGATCGTCATCAGCTACGAGCAGTCCGGGCCGGTCACCGCCGCCCAGATCGCCACGCTGCGCGACCTGGGCATCGACCGCGGCGTGCACATGCACACGCTGCCGATCGCCGGCGCGCTGGCGACGCCCGCCGAGATCCGCGCGCTGGCCGCGCGCGACGACGTCGCCTCGATCTACTTCAACGCGCCGCTGCAGTACATGAACCTCGACTCGCGCCGCATCAGCGGCGCGCAGCGCGCGGTCGACAATCCCGGCGACTTCGGCCGCGTGCTGCCCTTCAGCGGGCGCGGTGTCACCGTCGTGGTGAACGACTCGGGCATCGACGCCAGCCACATGGACCTGAGCTTCGGCAACCACGTGGTGGAGAACGTGCAGGGCCTGACCAACCTGCGCGCGGTCAGCGACCTGCTGCCGGTCAGCTACCTCGAAGGCCAGATCAATACCGATCTCGGCTCCGGCCACGGCACCCACTGCGCCGGCACCGTCGGCGGCACCGGCGAGCGCTCGGCCGGCGCGCAGCGCGGCGTGGCGCCGGGCGCGGACCTGGTCGGCTACGGCTCGGGCGCGGTGCTGCTGATCCTGGATGCGGTGGGCGGCATCGACTACGCGGTGACCAACCAGTTCCGCTTCCCCAGCCCGATCCGCATCACCAGCAACTCCTGGGGCAGCTCCGGTCCGTTCGAGCCGCTGAATCCGGTCAACATCGCCACCTACGAGGCCTACAAGCGCGGCATCGTCAGCGTCTTCGCCGCCGGCAACGACGGCCCCGGCGAGGACACCCACAACCCCTACGCGCAGGCGCCCTGGGTGATCTCGGTCGGCGCCGGCGACAAGCAGGGCCGGCTGGCGGACTTCTCCTCGCGCGGCAAGCGCGGCGAGAGCGGCAGCTTCACCATGCCGGACGGCGTGCAGTGGACCTACGTCAACGAGCCCACGATCGTCGCCACCGGCGTTGACGTGATCTCGACCCGCGCCCTCACCGGCGCCCTGCCGCCGCTCGCCGCCGAGCAGGACGCGGCGATGATCCCGCCCGAGCAGCTGCCCTTCTACACCGTGATGAGCGGCACCTCGATGGCGACGCCGCACGTGGCCGGCATCGCCGCCCTGGTGCTGGAGGCCAATCCCAACCTCGGCCCGCTGCAGCTCAAGGATCTGCTGCAGCGCACCGCCAGCAACATGAGCGGACGCGCGTCCTGGGAAGTCGGCGCCGGTCACGTCGATGCCTATGCCGCCCTGATGGAAGCCGCCGGACTGCGCGGCGACTTCGGCGAGACGGTCAACGCCACCCGCAGCTTCCACGCCAACGCCCTGGTGCAGCCCGGCGCGCAGCTGCCGTTCTCGGTCGACTTCTCGCCGGTCGGCCCGACCGGCGCGCAGACCTTCGAGGTCGGCGCGCAGACCGCCTGGGTCACGGCGCGCGCCGAGATCGGCAGCAACACCCTGGCCCTGGTCCTGATCGATCCGGACGGCGTGCGCTATGGCTCGGCCATCGCCCTGCCGCTGCTGGGCTCCACCGTGGTGACCAGCGCGCCGGCCAAGCCCGGTACCTGGACCGTCACCGTGCGCGGCGTCGGCTCGGTCTCCGGCGTCGCCCTGGACCCGGCCGGCGCCACCAACGGCTACGGCCTGCCCGGCACCGTCAGCGGCCAGATCAGCCTGCTCGACAGCGCCGGCTACACCGGTATGAACGACGTCGGCAACCACGTCGCGCGCGGCGCCATCGAGTTCGCGGTCTCGCGCCGGCTGGTGGACGGCTATTCGGATCGGCTGTTCCGCCCCGACCAGATCCTGCGCCGCAGCGAGCTGGCCGACTACCTGGTGATGGGCAGCAGCCTGCGCCAGCGCCTGCCCGGCAACGGCGGCGCCAGCTTCGCCGACGTGCCGCTCTCGCACCCGGCCTACGCCTTCGTCGAGGCCGCCAGCGCGCGCGGCGCGGCCCTGCGCGACCTGGGCCAGTCCCAGGCCGGCGCGATCCGGCCGATCAACGGCAGCTTCAAGCCGAGCCAGAACGTGACCCGGCTGGATCTCGCCTACGCCCTGGTGCAGGGCCTGGCGCTGCAGGCCGAGGCCGAGGCCTTCAGCGGCGAGATGAGCGCCTTCTTCGACGGCCGGCG
>JANJTY010000480.1 GCA_024710865.1 Lysobacteraceae bacterium
GCCCGATAATTGCCGGATCATGATCGATTCCCAGCGCTATCCCCATCTGTCGCAGATCGCCGTCCCGGCCGACCTGCGCCGCTTTCCCGAGGCCGAGCTGCCCGCCATCGCCGAGGAACTGCGCGCTTACCTGATCGAACAGGTGGCGCAGTCCGGCGGCCACTTCGGTGCCGGCCTCGGCGTGATCGAGCTCACCGTCGCCCTGCACTACCTGTACGAGACGCCCGAGGACCGCCTGGTCTGGGACGTGGGCCACCAGTGCTACCCGCACAAGATCCTCACCGGCCGGCGCGACCGCATCCACACGGTGAAGCAGAAGGACGGCGTGGCGCCCTTCCCGCGGCGCGAGGAAAGCGCCTACGACACCTTCGGCGTCGGACACTCATCGACGTCGATCTCGGCCGCGCTCGGCATGGCCGTGGCCCTGGCGCGACAGGGCGATCCGCGCCGCGTGGTGGCGGTGATCGGCGACGGCGCCATGACCGCCGGCATGGCCTACGAGGCGCTGAACCATGCCGGCGGCCTGGAGCCCGAACCCGACGTGCTGGTGATCCTCAACGACAACCGCATGTCGATCTCCGAGAACGTCGGCGGCCTGACCAAGATGTTCGGACGGCTCTCGGCCAGCCGCATGCTCAACGCCATGCGCGAGGGCGGCAAGCGCCTGCTGGGCGACAAGCACCGCCCCACCGCGCGCTTCATCCGGCGCTGGGAGGAGCACTGGAAGGGCATGTTCGTGCCCTCCACCCTGTTCGAGGAGATGGGCTTCCATTACACCGGCCCGATCGACGGCCACGACATTCCCGCCCTGCTGCAGGCGCTCAAGACGCTCAAGGGCCTGAAAGGGCCGCAGCTGCTGCACGTCATCACGACCAAGGGCAAGGGCTACGAACTGGCCGAAGGCGACCAGATCGAGTACCACGCGGTCGGTCCCTTCGACCCCAGCGTGGGCGTGGTCAAGAAGGCCGGCCCGGTGCGCCCGACCTACACCCAGATCTTCGGCGACTGGCTGTGCGACATGGCCGCGGCCGAACCGAAGCTGCTGGCCATCACCCCGGCGATGCGCGAGGGCTCGGGCCTGGTGCGCTTCAGCAAGGAATTCCCCGAGCGCTACTTCGACGTCGCCATCGCCGAGCAGCATGCGGTGACGCTGGCCGCCGGCATGGCCTGCGAGGGAGCCAAGCCGGTGGTCGCGATCTACTCGACCTTCCTGCAGCGCGGCTACGACCAGCTCATCCACGACGTGGCCCTGCAGGACCTCGACGTGCTGTTCGCCATCGACCGCGGCGGCGTGGTGGGCCCGGACGGCGCCACCCATGCCGGCAGCTTCGACCTGTCCTACCTGCGCTGCATCCCCAACATGGTGGTGATGGCGCCGGCGGACGAGGCCGAGTGCCGGCGCCTGCTCAGCACGGGCTTCCGCCACCACGGCCCGGCCGCGGTGCGCTACCCGCGCGGCAACGGACCGGGCGCGGCGGTGCCGGCCGACCTGGACGTGCTGCCGATCGGCAAGGCCGAACTGCGCCGCCGCGGCGGCAGCGGCATCGCCCTGCTCGCCTTCGGCGCGCTGCTGGCGCCGGCCGAGCAGGTCGCGGCCGAGCTCGACGCCACCTGCGTCAACATGCGCTTCGTCAAGCCGCTGGACGAGGCCCTGCTGCTGGAACTGGCGCGCACGCACGGCGCCTTCGTCACGCTCGAGGACAACGCCATCGCCGGCGGCGCCGGCAGCGCGGTCGCCGAGTTCCTCTCGGCGCACGGCATCGTCCTGCCGGTCCTGCACCTGGGCCTGCCGGACGCCTGGCTGGAGCACATGAGCCGCGAGCAGATGCTGGCCTCGGTCGGCCTCGACGCCGCCGGGATCAAGGCCGCCGTGCTCAAGCGCTGGCCGAAGACGCCGCAGGTGGCGCGCGCCGCGCAGCAGGGCTGAGCGGCGCGATCCGCGTCCCGCCGGAAGCGCGCCGGACGCACTCCCGGCGGCGCGGGCTCAATCCTCCTCGTGCCGCGGCCGGTAGGCTTCGGTCAGCTGCTTCTGCACGTTCGGCGGCACCGGCTCGTAGTGGCTGAACTCGATCGTGTAGCGGCCGCGGCCGGCGGTCGCGGCCTTGAGCTCGTTGCTGTACTCGCCGAGTTCGGCCAGCGGCGCCTGCGCCTTGATCACCAGCTCGCCGCCGCGCAGCGAATCGGTGCCGTTGCTGCGCGCGCGCTTGCTGGCCAGGCCGCCGGTGATGTCGCCCATGTGCTCCTCGGGGATGGCCACGTCGAGGTTGACGATCGGTTCGAGCACCAGCGGGCGGGCCTTGGCGATGGCGTCGAGGAAGGCCTTGCGCCCGGCGGTGACGAAGGCGATCTCCTTCGAGTCGACCGGATGGTGCTTGCCGTCGTAGACGATCACGCGCACGTCCTGCAGGTGGTAACCGGCCACCGCGCCCAGCTCCAGCACCTGGCGCACGCCCTTCTCCACCGCCGGGATGAACTGGTTGGGGATGGTGCCGCCGACGAC
>JANJTY010000489.1 GCA_024710865.1 Lysobacteraceae bacterium
CGAGGCGGCGAACAGGTCGGTCTTCGTGGCCAGGTGCATGGTCATGAAGCCGCCGTAGCTGGCGCCGATGTTGCCGATGCGTTCGCCGTCCACGAAGGGATGCGCGGCGACGAAGGCCTTCGTTGCATCGAGGATGTCGTCGGCGGCGTGCTCGCCCCAGGCGTTGACGTGCAGGGCCGAACTGCGCTGGCCGTAGCCGATGGTGCCGCGCGGCTGCGGCACGTAGACCACGTAGCCGTTGGCCGCCCACAGGTGCAGCGGGTAGCGGCCGGTGAACTGGCGGTTCACCGTGGTGGTGCCGCCGTAGTAGAAGACGATCAACGGGTAGCGCTTGGCCGGGTCGAAGTCCGGCGGCAGATAGTAGCGGCCGTCGATGCTGTCGCCGTGGCGGTTGCTCGCATCGAAATCGCGCACCTCGCCCAGGCGCACCTGGGCGTAGTCGCCCGCGGCTGAATCCCACAGCACGCGCAGGCGCGGGCGCTCCAGCTCGATCGCGTGCACGCGCTGCGGCGCGGCGACGTCGCTGCCGGCGAGCAGCACCACCGGGCGCGCGCCGGCCGAGGCCACGAAGGACTCCATCACATCGAGGCTGGTTTCGACGCGCGTGTAGCGTTCGCGGCGCGGATCGAAACGGTAGAGCAGGGCGCGGTCGCCCTCGCTCACCGGCAGCAGCAGGCTGCCGTCGGCCAGGCGCTCGATGCCGCCGATGGACGGATCGAAGTCGAGACTCAGACTGCGCGCACTTTGCCCGTCCGCGGCCAGCCGGTAGAGCTGGGTGTCGTATTCGTTCGGCGTCAACCCGGCCTCGCGCGTTTCGGCATCGACACCCGTGGCGTCCGGACCGACGACGAGTCCGGGGCCGGCCAGCAACCAGTAGCCGGACTCGGCGAACAGGGCGGCGTTGAGCTGGCGCAGCCTGGCCACCTCGCGTGTGCGGCCGTCGTCGAGCGAGAACTCGAACAGGCGCCACAGGCCGTAGGGCGGTTCGGCGTAGTCGATCAGGCGCTGCGAGAGCAGCAGGCGCCGGCCGTCCGGGTGCACGTCGAGCAGGGTGACGCTGCTGTCCTCGGCGCTGAGCGGACGCACCAGACCGGAGGCGATGTCGACCTGGTGAATCTGGCTGTTGTCGCGGAAGCTCCTCCAGCGGTCCTCCAGCGCGCGCAGGCGCTTGACCTTGGCGTCCTTGGCCTCGAAGGGCTGGTTCCAGGCGAACAGGATCGAGCGCGAGTCCGGATGCCAGCGCAGCGCGCCGAGGTGTTCGTGCTCGGCCAGCAGCAGGCGCGCCTCGCCGCTGCGCAGGTCGCGCAGCCAGAGCTGCTTGCCTTCGCGCGTGGCCAGCCAGCGTCCGTCCGGGCTGAAGGACAGGGCGGAAGGACCGGCAGCGGTGAACTGCTGCAGCACGCGGCCGGTTTCGATCTCGCGGATCTCGGTGCGGCGCAGGTCGACGCCCGCGATGTCGCTGCGCGCCGAGAACGCGATCGCGGCAAGACGGCCGTCGGGCGAGATCGCCAGGTTGCCGGCGGTTTCGGCGTTGGTCAGCAGGCGCGCGGAAACGCGTCGCTGCGCGGTGAGCGAGGCTTCGACCCGGTCATCCGTCGTCTTGCCGGTCCAGCGCAGGGCCGGTGCATCCGCGCCGCTGCGCCCGGCGTGCAGGATCAGCAGCGGGTGCGAGCCGGTCGCCAGGGCCAGCTCGGCGCTGCTGTCCTTCAGCGTCTGGCTGACGCCCTCGCGCCACAGCGCCGGTGCTTCCAGACCTTCGATCTGCAGGCTTCCCTGCGTGAAGCGCTGCGTGTCCAGCACGAGATGCCAGGCCCAGAGCTGTTTGCCTTCGCCCAGCGTCGCGGGATCGACGCGCTGCCAGCGCAGGCGCTGGCCGAAGGCCTGCACCGCGCTGCCCTCGACCGGAAGACCGCCGCGCGAGAGCTGCAGGGCCAGCGCGCGGCGCAACTCCTCGGCCTTGGGCGACTGGCCGAGGCGCCCGGCGTCGATCGGCAGCGGCCCGAGCGCCAGCACGGTTTCAATCGACTGGGTGGGCGGCGCCTCCTTCGGCGGCGACTCGAACGAGTCGGCCAAGGTGACGGCGGGCAGCAGTAGAGCGAGGGCAAGCAGACGCAGCATGGGACGGCTACCGGTCGAGGCGAGCCGGCTATGCTGCCGGGGCCGGTCGCGATGGTCCAGTCAGGACTCGGCCGGTCCGCAGTCGCCGGGTTCGATCATGCCGCGGTGCGCCGCGCCGCGCGCAACCTCGGCCTCGGCCGGGTCGTCGATCGGCGCCAGGCGCGTGCGCCACTCGGCGATCTGCGCGTCGATCTCCGCCTGCTGCGCCGGACTCAGGCGCTCGCGGGCCTCGGCCGCGGAACGGTTCACCACCGGGAAGCCGACTCCGACATGGTCGGCCAGCGCCGCGTACAGCACGAAGCGGGCATCGTCGCGGATGCGCAGCGGCGGCGGCACCATGACGTGCTCGCGGTGGTCGCCGTAGATGCGCGCCAGCACGATCAGGGCCGCGGCATCGCCCTCGCGCGCAGCCTGTTCGAGCCAGGGCAGGGCGACGCTGCGGTATTCGGCCCAGCGCTCCAGGTCGTGCAGGAAGTCGCGCGGATTGAGCGCGGGCGCCAGCGCGAAGTTCACGCGCCGGGCCGGGTCCAGCAGCGCAGCCTGGCGCTGCCAGTCGAAGGTGGTGGCGAGCTGGTCCTCGCGCAGGCCCTCGCAGCGCTGCGAAGCCGAGGCGGCATAGGCCTCGGCGCGCACCACGCGATCGACCTCGTGCTGCGGGCTGTCCTCGCGACGTGCCAGGTCACGCTCAAGGTCGGAGGCGAAGCGCGAGCTGCGCTGCGCGGCGCGGCAGCGGCCCAACTCGGCCGCCAGTCGGCACGCGGCCCGCGCATCGCCGGCCCGGGCGCGCGCGGCGAGCGGCTCGAAGATTTCGGCCACGGGGGCGTCGAGCGGGGGCAGGGGCGCGGCCTCGGCCGGCGGCATCGGTACGGGTGCGGCTTCGTCCGTGACTCCACTCGCCCCCGCCTGCACGGCGGAACCCGGCCGCGCCTCGGCGGCGGCGCCGGCGGCGAGGGTCGCGTGAGGCGCCGAGGCGGAGTCCGGGGCCAGCGCGCGCGATTGCCACAGGACGCCGCCGCCAAACGCAGCCAAGGTGAGCAGGAGCAGTGCCAGGACACGGATCAGGGGCTGCCTGGACATCGGCGATCCTTCGCGAAGAGGGGCCGTGATGGTGGAGGCGGAGGCGTGCGCTGGCAAGGCTGCCGGGGCCGGCGCACAGGTCACGGAGCTCAAGCGCGGCGCGGCTGACACGAAATCCCGCCGGATCGCGAGTGATCGAGTCAGGTCCTGCCGCTGCGCCGTGCTACCGATGACCGATCGCGTCCTGCTCCCGCCGCCAGCAGCCATCCCGGACAGCGCGTCGGGGGCATCGACTTTGTTCGGTCCTGACTGCTCGGCGCGCCCGCCGCCGGGCCACGGGACGCCGCCACCGGGGCGGCCGTTGACGTGGATTTCACGTCCCCGCTATCGTGGCCCGGTGGGCGCAGAACCGTGACCCGGCGCACAGAAGACCGCCGGCGCTTCCCATCACTCACCGGTACACAGCGGACGTGAACCCGATCGCCACGCGTCTCCTTTCCTTGCCG
>JANJTY010000518.1 GCA_024710865.1 Lysobacteraceae bacterium
GCGCCAGCGGCAGCACGCCGAAGCCGAAGGCGATCGAGGTCATCAGGATCGGGCGCAGGCGGTCGCCGATCGCGGCCAGGGTGGCCTCGACCAGGTCCATGCGCTGCTCCACGTTGGCCTTGGCGAACTCGATGATCAGCACGGCGTTCTTGCTCGACAGCCCGACCGTGGCGAGCATGCCGACCTGGAAGTAGACGTCGCGTTCAAGCCCGCGCAGCAGGGTGAAGAGCACGGTGCCGAGGATGCCGAGCGGCACCACCAGCAGCACCGCGGTCGGGATCGACCAGCTCTCGTACAGCGCCGCCAGGCAGAGGAACACCACCAGCAGCGAGAGCGCGTAGAGCAGCGGCGTCTGCGCGTCGGCCACGCGCTCCTGGTAGGACTGCCCGCTCCAGGCCAGGCCGAAACCGCGCGGCAGCCCGGCGGCGAGGCGCTCCATCTCGGCCATGGCCTCGCCCGAGCTCACCCCCGGCGCGGCGGCGCCGGTGAGGTTGACCGCGCCCACGCCGTTGTAGCGCTCCAGGCGCGGCGAGCCGTAGTCCCAGCGCCAGCTGGCGAAGGCCGAGACCGGCACCATGTCGCCGGCGCGGTTGCGCACGTACCAGCGGTTGAAGTCCTCCGGCAGCATGCGGAAGGGCGCGTCGGCCTGGACGTAGACGCGCTTGACCCGGTTGCGGTCGATGAAGTCGTCGATGTAGCGCCCGCCCCAGGCGATGCCGAGGGTCTCGTTGATCTGGCTGCTGTCGATGCCGAGCGCGTTGGCCTTCTCGCTGTCGATGTCGAGACGGAAGCTGGGCGTGTCCTCCTGCCCGTTCGGGCGTACCCCGGTCAGCAGCGGGCTGGCGCGGGCGGCGTCGAGCAACTGGTTGCGCGCCGCCATCAGCGCGGTGTGGCCGGCGCCGCCGCTGTCCTGCAGGTAGAGGTTGAAGCCGCCGGACTGGCCGAGCTCGCTCACCGGCGGCGGCGCCACCGCGAACACCAGGGCGTCGCGGATCGCGCCGAAGGCGCCCATCGCGCGCCCGGCGATGGCGAACACGCTGTCGGCCTCGTCCGGGCGCTCGTCCCAGTCCTTGAGCTTGACGAAGGCCATGCCGTTGTTCTGGCCCGAGCCGGTGAAGCTGAAGCCCTGCACCGAGAACACCGAGACGATGCGCTCGCCCTCGCTCTCGAAGTAGTGGTCCTCGATCTGCTCCATCACCTTCTGGGTGCGCTGCTGGGTGGCGCCGGCGGGCGCGGTGACGAGGGTGAACAGCACGCCCTGGTCCTCGTCCGGCAGGAAGGACGAGGGCAGGCGGAAGAACACGAAGGCCGCGACCAGGGCGAGTGCGACATAGAGCGCGAGGAAGCGCCCGCCGCGCGCCAGTATCTTCGCCACCGCGCCGCGGTAGCGCCGGTTGCCGGCCTCGAAGCGGCGGTTGAACCAGCCGAAGAAGCCGCGCTCGCCGTGGTGCTCGCCCTTCTTCAGCGGGGTGAGCAGGGTGGCGCAGAGCGCCGGCGTCAGGACGATCGCGACCAGCACCGAAAGACCCATGGCCGAGACGATGGTGGCGGTGAACTGGCGGTAGATGACGCCGGTCGAGCCCTCCAGGAAGCCCATCGGCACGAACACCGCCGCCAGCACCAGGCCGATGCCGACCAGGGCGCCGGTGATCTGGTCCATCGACTCGCGCGTCGCCTCCAGCGGCGACAGGCCGCGCTCGCTCATCAGGCGCTCGACGTTCTCGACCACCACGATGGCATCGTCGACCAAAAGGCCGATCGCCAGCACCATCGCGAACATGGTCAGCATGTTGATCGAGTAGCCCAGCGCCAGCAGGATCGCCAGCGTGCCGAGCAGCACCACCGGCACCGCGATGGTCGGGATCAGGGTCGCGCGCAGGTTCTGCAGGAACAGGAAGATCACCAGGAAGACCAGCAGCACGGCCTCGGCCAGGGTCTTGAGCACCTCCTCGATCGAGGCCCGCACGAAGGGCGTGGAGTCGAAGGGCACCACCACGCGCAGGCCGGGCGGGAAGCCGGGCTTCATGCGCTCCATCAGCTCGGCCACCGCATCGGCCGTGGCCAGGGCGTTGGCGTTGGTGGCGAGCGAGATCGCCACGCCGCTGGCCGGCTTGCGGTTGTAGCGGCTGATGACCGAATACTCCTCCGAGCCCAGCTCGACCCGCGCCACCTCGCCCAGGCGCAGCACCGCGCCGTCGCCGCCGCTGCGCAGCACGATCGCGCGGAACTGCTCGGGCGTGCGCAGGCGGTCCTGCGCGGTGATCGCGGCGTTGATCTGCTGGCCCTCCACCGCCGGCGTGCCACCGAGCTGGCCGAGGGTGACCTGCGCGTTCTGTGCCCGCACCGCCGCGACCACGTCGCCCGGCGTGAGCGCGTAGGCCTTGAGCTTGGAGGGGTCGAGCCAGATGCGCATGGCGTACTTGCCGCCGAACACGCGCACGCTGCCCACGCCGGGCACGCGGCTGAGCGGATCGACCACGCTCGCCGCGACCCAGTCGGAGATGTCCTGCCGGCTCATGCTGCCGTCCTCGGAGACGAAGCCCAGCACCTGCAGGAAGCCGGCGCTGGCCTTGGTCACCGACAGGCCCTGCTGCGGCACGATCTGCGGCAGCAGCGGGGTGGCGTGGGCGAGCTTGTTCGGCACCTGCACCTGGGCGATGTCGGGGTCGGTGCCGGTGGCGAAGGTGATGGTGACGCTGGCGCCGCCGTTGGATTCGCTGCTCGCGGTCAGGTAGTCCATGCCATCGAGCCCGGTCATGGCCTGCTCGATGATCTGCGTCACCGCGTTCTCGACCGCCTCGGCCGAGGCGCCGGGATAGACCGTGCTGACCGTGACCGAGGGCGGCGCGATGGTCGGGTAGCGCGAGACCGGCAGCTTCCCGATCGAAAGCAGGCCGGCCAGCATGATGATGATGGCGATGACCCAGGCGAACACCGGGCGGTCGATGAAGAAGCGGGCCATGGCGGAGCGCTCCCTCATTCCGCCGCCGGCGCGGCGCCGGCCTCGGTCGCCTCGACCGGCTGGCCGGGCCGGACCTTCTGCAGGCCCTCGACGATCACGCGCTCGCCCGCGGCGAGGCCGGCCTCGACCAGCCAGCGGTCGCCCACGGTACGGCTGACCTGCACCACGCGCTGCTCGACCGTGCCGTCGGCGCCGACCAGCATCACATAGGCTTCGCCGCGCGGGTTGCGGCCGACGCCGGGCTGCGGCACCAGCAGGCCGTCGCCGCGCTCGGCCACGCCGAGCCGGGCGCGCGCGTACATGCCGGGCATCAGCAGGCCGTCCGGATTCGGCACCTCGATGCGCAGCAGGAAGCTGCCGGTCTGCGGGTCGACGCTGGGGTCGGTGAAGGCCAGCCGCCCGGCGTGGGCAAAGGCCACCCCATCCTCCAGCACGATGCCGACCGGCAGCGCACCGGCGGCGGCCGGATCGGCGTCCAGCCCGCGCTTGAGCGCCAGCCACTCGGCGCTGGACAGGCTGACGTCGACGAAGACCGGATCGAGGCGCTGGATCGTGGCCAGCGCGGTTTCCTGGTTGGCCGTCACCAG
>JANJTY010000536.1 GCA_024710865.1 Lysobacteraceae bacterium
TCGTGTTCAGCGACGGCTTCGAGACGCAGCCCTGAGGCGCTGAGGCAGTCGGGCAGGGTCAGCGGCCTCGCGGCGGCTGGCCCGCGTCCCGCGGTTTTCTCGTGTCATGGGGAAACAGGGCGCGGCGCGCTGCCGCGTCCACCTGAATGCCGGAGACCGCCATGCTCAGCCAGCCATCGTTCGCGACGACCCAGCCCGCGGGGCGACATGGCCTTGCCTTGGGCCTGCTGCTGGCCTTGGCGAACATGCCCGTCGCCGCCGAGATCGATCCCTACCGCGCCACCACCCTCGTGGCGCCGGGAAGCGACCCCGGCGCCTTCGGCGTCGCGGTTGAGCTGCTCGACTTCGATGGCGACGGTGACCTCGAGATCGCCGTCTCCGATCCCTCCGATGCCCTGTCGGACGAGGCCGGGCGCGGCGTGGTGCATGTCTTCCATCGCACGCCCACCGGCTGGCAGGAACTCAACACCTTCGACCTGCTCAACGATCGCGTGGGCTTCGGCCTGCGCCTCGCCAGCGGGGACTTCGACGGCGATGGGCGCGACGACCTGCTGATCGGCGCGCCCCAGACCAACTCGGGTGGCGGCGCGGTGTACCTGGTGCGGCACACCTCGCCCACCGTGATCATCCAGGACGGCCTGATCGTCAACGGCGGCGCCAGCGGCGGCGGCTGCGGCAGCAGCCTGGCGGTGGGCGATTTCAACGACGACGGCAGCCTCGACTTCGCCACCGGCTGCCCGCAGGCCAGTTTCGACGCCTTCACCGGTGTCGGACGCGTGCAGGTCGGCCTGGGCTTCGGCAATGGCAGTTTCAACATGGGCTTCCTGTCGCAGGCCACGCCCGATGTCGGTGGTGGCCCGGAAACCGGCGACCGCTTCGGCGCGGCGTTGGCCGCGGGCGACTTCGACTGCAATGCGGTCGACGACCTCGCCATCGGCGCACCCAACGAGTCGGTCGACGGCGCAATCGAGACCGGCGTCGTGCACGTCCTCTTCGGCAGCCAGGCGAACGGCCTGACCGGCACCGGCAGCCGGCTGCTGCGCCAGGGTGTGGACGGCCTGCCCGGCACTGCCGGCAATGACGACCACTTCGGTTCCAGCCTCGCCGCCGCGGACTTCGACGACAGCGTCTTCGTTCCCTGCGACGATCTCGCCATCGGCATCCCGGACGACCTGGAGAACCCCGGTGGCGCCGTGCTGGTGCTGCCCTCCGCCGCTGCCACCGGCGCGGAACTGCTCACCATCGCCGACTTCCCGCAGCAGCCGTCCCTGTATCCGGGCGCGCGCGGTCCGGACCAGAACGGTCGCCTCGGTGCCGTCCTTGCGACTGCCCGGCTGGGCCGATCGGGCCACCCGGACCTGCTGATCGGCGTCGAAGGCTGGGCGGCCTTCCTGGGTGGCGAGCAGTCCGGCCTGGTCTGCGTCGCCTACGCCGACGGAACCAGCGTGCTGGCGCAGGGCCAGCGCTGCTTCAGCGGCCCCCAGGTCGCGCCCGGCGAGGCGGAGGACACCGACTTCGGCATGGCCATGGCCGTCGGCGAACTCGATGCCGAGGCCGGGCCGGAGTTGGTTATCGGCGAGTCCGGCCGCAACCGCGTCTACGTGTTGCCCGATGGGCTGTTTCGCGACGGGTTCGAGGGTTCGTCGGACTGACGGGGCAGGGCGCTCATCGATTCCTTCGACGCCCACCGGCAAGGATGTCGGCAGCGGGGACGGCGAAGGCCGCGGCGGCGGACGTGCGGTTCCGCTCCAGCCAGGTCGAGACGATGTCGTAGCCCAGCGCGTAGCCGGCATGCAGCGGAACGTCCGGTTCGCGCGTGCCGAAGAACCACTCGCCCCAGCCGGCGAGGCGTTCGTCGAGACCGGCGCGTGCGCGCACCCGGACGCGCTCCAGCGCATCGCCGCGAACGCGGGTGGCGTAGACGGGAACGCTGCCGCCCGGTAGTTCCGCTTCGAAGCAGCAGGCCAGGCCTTCGGTCACCAGGGCCTGGCCCAGCGTGGCGGCAAAACCTTCGATGGAACGGCGCGCGCAGTGGTGCATCTCGTGCGCGAAGAAGGCCTGGAACACGCGCTCGAAGGCGTGCGTCAGTTCCGGATGCGCGGAGTCCAGCGGCAGGTACATCCGGCGCGGCGACGTGCAGAACCCGCTCATCCCGAGCTCGGGAAGCACATAGTCGGGATCGTCGTAGACGATGACGTCCACGTCGCCGACGGGAAGCACTGCGGCCACGCAGTCCAGGCTGGATTCGAACGCGGCACGGATGCGCGGCATCCAGCCGGTCAGTCGTCCATCGGCGTTGAGGATGTGGAGTTCACACGGCATGGGATGCAAAGCCGCCGGTTGCGTGGTGCGGACGCCATAGGACAGCGCCCCAGGGCGCGAGGCGCGCCTTGACAGGCCAGCGGACCTTCTCGCGGGCAGCCTACGCCCTGGGCTCGATCAAGGATACGGCGCCGGCCGCCAGCGCCGCGCCTGCCGCGCGCGGGACAGGGCACTAGCAGGATGTTGAGAAAGTGCCTTCCTGCATTTTCTCAACCTCGCGAGTCCGGCGCATGTCCGGACTCGCCCACGCCGCTCAATCACTTTCGTGCTCTCGCGGCGGACACGACATCCCTGTCGCGCGCTGGCAGGGTGTTTCTCAACACCCTGCTAGGCCCGGCGAATCCGGCGCAGGCGGTAGACCTGCTCCTTGCGCACGTGGCCGCCCTGCGCGACCCGTACGAATTTTTCCGGGACGGGCTCGATCCAGACCCGGAATGGGCCACCACCATCCAGATCCCACACGCCCAGCCCGGCGTCCTCAAGGGCAGCGCGCTCGAACTCGAAGCCGGGACCCGCACGCTGGTCCAACAGCCGCATGTTCGAACAGCCCCACTCCGGCCGACCGTTTTCGTCCAGCTCCGTGCAATCAACAACGTCCAGCGCCCCGACCGCTTCGAAAGGCCACGCGTCGAACCCGTCAAGCAGCGGGTGGGGGTGGATGG
>JANJTY010000548.1 GCA_024710865.1 Lysobacteraceae bacterium
CGGTCAGCGCCGTACCGCCCTGCAGCCCATGGCGGAGCACGCGCTTGAGTTCGGTTCTGGAGAGGGGCGAGGCCTGATCCTGGAAAGCCGATACGCAGGCCCCTGCAACGAAGCCCTGCACGAAGGTGGCCCCCCCTATCCTGGGCGTCGGCGCCGGCATGAGGCGTGGCAGCGGCCTCATGACCCGGCCTCTCCATCATCGGCCAGCTCCCCGCCAGGCGCGGCTTTGGCCTTGGAGCTGGTCTTCGGAGCACGCCCTGCCCCGGGCCTGGCGGCACGCGCTGCACGCTTGCGCGGTGGCGCTTCGGGGGCGGCGGCGGGCGCAACGACATCGGCAACTGCTTCGGCAGTTGCGGACGCCTCTGCATCCTCGGCCGTCAAACGCTGGCGCACGCGTGCGGAAGCGCTCTCGATCGCCTCAAGGCTGGACACCGTCGCGCCGCGCAGCTTGTCCTGGGCTTTCTCCAGGCCAGCCTTGGTCTTGTCGGTCTTGATCAGGCGGAGCGCGACTGCGCCGGTCAGCACCCCAGCTACAAAGGGAAACAGCGGGAACATGTCAGTTCTCCTTGCGTTGACGGCCGATCCTGTCCTTCAACAGGTAGACTCCGGCGCCCCCCGCGACCATGCCGGCCAGCATGGCGGGGTGTGCACGACACAGAAGCGGACTGAAGACACCGATGGGGCCGGCATACGGGCCCAACTGCGAGAAGGCGCGCTCGAGAAAGTCGGACAGCGGTCCGTGGCTCACATAAGCCTGTTGTGGCGGGATGCCGTGAGCAGCGTGGTAATTCTCCTGGGCCGAGGCAGCTGCCACTGCCTGGCGGAACGCGGGCAGGTGGTTATGCAGGGCCGCTGCCTGCAGGTTCTGGAACACCCGGCGCACCTCGGGCTCTGCCACCTGGGTGAGCAGGTAGGCATACAGCTGCACATTGGCGATCTCGCCGACGACGGCGCGCTGGCAATTCGCCAACCAGGTCGGCTCGACCGTCGTCTCCTGCGCGAACGGATCGAGCGGACGCGGAATGCCGAAGCGCTCGCAGAGCCCCAGCAGGGCGGCGACATGTTGTCCTTCCGAGCGCAGGATGTTTGCAAACGGCGGCCGCTCACCGAAGGCTTCGATCACACGGGCGTAGAAGCTGCGGGCCGCATACTCGTCATAGAGCGCGATCCTGACAGCCTGGTGCACCACCGGGTACGGCGCGCGCGGATCGATCCGCTGCGTACGCAGCATCAGTTCGTCATGGTTTTGCATTGCCGATCTCCACGTAGGTATCGCGCAGAATGCGTTCGAGGATTGCTGCGGCATCCGACACCCTGCCGTCCAGCAGGTCGCTCCACGCCCGTTCGGGGATGAGCGCGGGGTCGTACTGCACGGTGCACGAGCGCGCGAGCAGATTGACCTGGACCGAGCGCACGCCCGGGATGTGGTCGAGCAGGGACTGGAACACCTGCGCACGTTCGCGCGGAAAGTCGATCGACACCGCCGCCGCCTCGACCTTGAGGCGGATTCGTCCGCGGATATGATGGGCGATGCGCACCTCCCGCAGGAAAGCGCGCAGTTCTTCGAAATCAGGCATCTTGCAGATCCACCCATCCACGCCGGGAGGCTGCGCAAGGGTACGGATCGAGCACCGCACGCAACGCCAGCCACCCCGAGCGAAAAACGCTCCAGGGGGTTCCTGGCTGGCAACTTCGGCTGGCTACGCGAACCCGACTCAATGCAGAAACCGGGCGGGAGCGAATCCACCGCTCAACCACCCCTTCACATCGATGAAAAAACTCTACGCCATCCCGCCGCTGCGGATATGACAAAAGTCAAACAGGGCTGCAATTGCAGCCCCGGTGCCGGCAGAATCAGAACTTCCAGGCGACGCCCGCATTGGCGATCGTGCGGCCGTTGCCTCGCCCAACTGCGGCAGACACTTTCACACCTTCGGCAATCGTGTAACGCAGCCCGACCTGGCGATCAGGGCCGGAATGCTCCTCGCCGAAGGTCTCGACGACGAAATCGACCTGCTCGCTCAGCGGAACGTCCAGGCCCAGACCCCAGAAATTCAGGTCTTCGTCGCCCTTCGTCCAACCTCGGCCAAGGTTGAGGTGAACCCTCGGCCCCTGCTCGAACGCCCAGGTCGCAAGGCCTGCCAGCGAATGGGCTCGTGCCGTGCCCTCGCCGCTCACGCGCTCGCGGCCATACTCGTACTTCAGGCCCGCCGACAGGCCAGTCTCGGCCTGCAGGGGTATCCACTTCAGCGCAGCGCCGACGGCGCGGATCCTGGCGTCGGGATCGGCGTCGCGATCCTTGGCCCGGCCGAGCCCGACCTCCACCTCGACGTTGTCGATCGGCCCGAAGCCAGCGGCGCCCTCGAAGCCGCGCACCCCGCCATCGCGACTCCAGCCGAACTCCAGCTTGGCGGCGCCGTGCACCAGGCTCATCGTCATCGTCGATATGACGCGTATCAGGGCGGACTCGCCTCTTCGAGCACTTCCTCGCAGCCCGTTCCCGAATCGGGCCGCGGCGCCAGGAATACTGCGCCCAGATAGCGCGCGGCGAGGCCATAGGCCACCACCCAGGCGGCAACGCTCACCGCCTGCAGACCCGCGATCGGCAGGCCGGGCAGGCCCGAGGCCGCGCGCGCCAGCGCCGCCACCACCAGCCCGACTGCGGCCAGCAGTACCCAGGACCTCATGTCCAGTTCGTGGCCCGCATGTGTGCGCCCGGCGATGCACAGCACGCCGAAGATCGATACCCCCATCGCGCCGATTGTCAGCAAGTGCAGGCCTGCACTGGGCGCCACCGGCACACCGAGCAGGGCCAGGCCGCTCAAGGCATAGCCTGCCGCCATCAGCCAATACACCACGTAGAGCATGAGTGCCCAGCGCGACAGCAGCGCGCGGCCGACATGCCAGTCGTTGAGCAGGTTGAGC
>JANJTY010000603.1 GCA_024710865.1 Lysobacteraceae bacterium
CGAGGCGCGGCGCCGGCAGATGCAGTACATCGGCAGGCTGATGCGCGACGTCGACCCGGCGCCGATCCGCGCGGCGCTGGCGCAGGTCCGTGGCGAATCGGCCGAGGACACCGCCCGCCTGCACCGTCTCGAGCGCATGCGCACGCAGCTCCTCGCCGACGAGAAGACGCTGCACGAAATCGCCAACCTCTACCCGCGAGCCGACCTGCAGCACCTGCGCGCGCTGCGCCGGGCGGCCCTGAAGGAACAGGAACAGAACCGGCCGCCGCGCAGCTACCGGGCGATTTTCCAGGCGCTCCGGGAACTCGACGGCGCCCCCAGCCAGGATGACGACTCCCCCCATGAACACGAATGATCCGCTGCTGATCGGCCTCGTTTCGATCAGCGACCGCGCCTCGCAGGGCGTCTACGAAGACCAGGGCATCCCCGCGCTGCAGGCGTGGTTCGACAGCGCGCTGGCCAGCCCGTGGCGCATGGAAACCCGGCTGATTCCCGACGAACGCCCACTGATCGAGCGCACCCTGATCGAGCTGATCGACGAGGTCGGCTGCCATCTGGTGCTGACCACCGGCGGCACCGGCCCGGCGCCGCGCGACGTCACGCCGGAAGCGACGCTCGCCGTCGCCGACAAGGTGTTGCCGGGATTCGGCGAGGAAATGCGGCGCATCAGCCTGAACTTCGTGCCGACCGCGATCCTCTCGCGCCAGGTCGGCGCGGTGCGCGGCAAGGCGCTGATCCTCAACCTGCCGGGACAACCCAAATCGATCCGCGAAACGCTGGAGGGCGTGCGCGATGCGCAGGGCGTCACGACCGTCAACGGCATTTTCGCCGCCGTCCCCTACTGCCTCGACCTGATCGGGGGACCCTACGTCGAAACCGTCGCCAGCGTGGTCAAGGCCTTCCGGCCGAAATCGGCGATCCGGCCGGCAACGCCGGCCGCCTGAGGTCCGGCGGACCTACAGCCGCCGGAAGCGGGCGATCTCGAAATCGCCCCCCGACTCCTCGAGCTCGACCGGCGCCAGCAGGTGGCTCTGTCCATCGAGATGGAACTCGAGGTTTTCGCGCACGTCGAATCCCCCGACCGGCAAGACGATGCGCACCGGCGCCGCCTCGCTCCCGCCTGCCGCCGGCTCGCCTAGCCAGATCCCCGGCGCCCCCAGCGCGGCCGAGAAGCCCGAGACGCGTGGCCGCAGTTCGATCCCCCGGGCCTGGTGCGCGAGCGACTGGATGCCCACGCTGACATGCCCCGCCGGGCCGCGCACGAAGCGCCGCACGATGCCGAGCACCCAGTTGTCGCCGCCATCCGGCTGGATGGCGACCAGGCAGCCCACCTTCAGCCATTCCGCCTCGGCATCGTCCAGCGTGGCGCCGAAGCCGCCGAGGCTGACGTTCTCCGCCACCCAGCTGCGGGCGTCCTGCTCGCGCCCGGCCCGCGCCGCATCGCCCGAAAAAACCGCGGAGCAATCGTCGAAACCGTGCAGCACCGCGATACGCGTCTTCACCGCGTGCCGGGCATGCGCGCGCATCGGCGGCTGCGGCGCCCAGTAGGTGGCCAGGTGGCGCAGGACCGGCAGCAGCTGGCGCGCCGAATACTGTCCGCCCAGGTTGAGATCGGCGGGCATGTCGCCGCGCTCGACCTGGTGCAACACCTCCACCAGTTGCTGCGGTGCGCTGCCGGGCGAGAAGAAGCGCAGCGTGCCGGTCACCGTCGACGGGTGCCGGGCCAGGCGCGCCGGCGGCAATGCGCTCGCGGCGTCGATCCAGTACACGCTATCGGGACGCACCGTCGCGGAGAACACGAAACCGGGCAGGAAGTGCGCGATCAGGCGGTCGGCCAGTTCGATCTCGAGCGGGGTCAGCTTGTCCATCGACGAGGCGCGCAGGACGATGGCCTGCAGGTACTGCTGGGCCACCGAGGTCAGCGCTGACAGTCCGGGGTAGAGCTGCAGGGGTTTCTGCGCGAAACCGCCAGCCTCGGCTGCGAGATAGACCTCGCCAAGCTGCTGCCAGAGGGTTTCCCGCAGCGGACCGTAGCGATACTCGAGCCAGCGCATCTGCGCCACCAGTGCGCCGGCTCGCCGCGCGGCGAGCAGGGGCAGCTGCGCCTTCAATGCCTCGCTGCCCTTGTCCCTGGGCTGCGCGACCATCCGCGCGAGGCAGTCCGCGTAGAGCAGCGCGGCCCACTCCCAGCAGGAGAAGCAGAGGGTCCAGAGGCGCCGCTCCTCGGACTTGGAGAGGCGCGGCGCCAGCAGGTAGTCGCGGCTCAGGCGACGCAGCTGCGGCTGCAACGCGTCGTCGAGCTGGCGCACGATGTCGAACAGGTGATCAACCCGCAGATCGTCGGCCAGGCGCAGCGACTCGAACCAGCCGACGATCTCGTCGACCACCTTCGCTGGCTTGTCCGGCGGCAGTTCGCCGATGATCCGGCGCAATTCGCGCGGATCGGCGAGCGGGTGATCGGAGCGGGGAGTAAAGAGGTTGAGGATCATCGCCCGGCGTCGTCCGCCGGCGCGGGCCGGCG
>JANJTY010000611.1 GCA_024710865.1 Lysobacteraceae bacterium
TGTTCGGGCCGATCAAGTACGCCATCCTGCCGCAGCACCTCAAGCCCGAGGAGCTGGTCGGCGGCAATGCCCTGGTCGAGGCCGGCACCTTCCTGACCATCCTGATCGGCTTCCTGCTCGGCGGCCTGCTGGCCGGCTTTCCCGATGGCCCCTTCTACGCCTCCATCGCGGTGATCGTGGTGGCGGTGCTGGGCTACCTCAGCAGCCGTGCGATTCCTGAAGCACCGGCCACCGCACCGGAACTGCGCATCAACTGGAACGGCTTCAGCGAAACCTGGCGCATCCTGCGCTTCCTCGGTCACCAGCGCGCGGTGCTGAACTCGGTCCTGGGCATCAGCTGGTTCTGGTTCTTCGGCTCGGTCTTCCTGGCGCAGATGCCGAACTACACCAAGGAGTTCCTCGGCGGCAACGAGCAGGTCGCGCCGCTGATCCTGGCGGTGTTCTCCTTCGGCATCGGCGCCGGCTCGCTGCTGTGCGAGAAGCTTTCCGGCCGCACGGTCGAGATCGGCCTGGTGCCGCTCGGGGCCATCGGCCTGACCGTGTTCGGCATCGACCTCTACTTCGCCCGCCCCGAGGCCGCCGCCGTGATGGGCCTTGGCTGGCGCGAGTTCCTCGCCGCGCCGGGCAACCTGCGCATCCTCATCGACCTGCTGCTGATCGGCCTGTTCGGCGGCTTCTACGTGGTGCCGCTGTTCGCCCTGATCCAGACCCGCGCCGAGCGCTCGCACCTCTCGCGCGTGATCGCGGCCAACAACATCATGAATGCCCTGTTCATGGTGATCGCGACGGTGATGGCGATCGGCCTGTTCAAGCTCGGGCTGAACATTCCCGAGGTGCTGCTGGTCACGGCCATCCTCAATGCCGCCGTCGCGGTCTACATCTTCTCGCTGGTGCCCGAGTTCGTCGCGCGCTTCCTGAGCTGGATCCTGGTCAGCCTGCTCTACCGGGTGCGGCCCGAGGGCGTGGAGAAGCTGCCGGACGAGGGCCCGGCGGTGGTGGTCTGCAACCACGTGTCCTACACCGACGCGCTGATCCTGATGGGCAGCATCAAGCGCCCGGTGCGCTTCGTGATGTACTACAAGATCTTCCGCATCCCGGTGCTGAGCTGGCTGTTCCGCACCGCGCGCTGCATCCCGATCGCGGGCGCGAAGGAGGACCCCGCGCTGATGGAGAAGGCCTTCGCCGAGATCGATGCGGCGCTGGCGGCCGGCGAGGTGATCGGCATCTTCCCCGAGGGCGCGCTCACCACCGACGGCGAGATCGCCGCCTTCCGCCCCGGCATCGAGCGCATTCTCGCGGCGCGGCCGGTGCCGGTGCTGCCCCTGGCCCTGCGCGGCATGTGGGCCAGCATGTGGAGCAAGCGCGACTCGAAGCTGCGCCGCGCGCGCGTGCCGCGCCGCTTCCGCGCCCACGTCGAACTGGTCGCGGCCGATCCGCTGCCGCCGGCGCAGGCCAGCGCGGCGCGGCTGGAGGCCATCGTGCGCGGGCTGCGCGGCGATCGCGCCTGAGCCAGCAGAACTCCCTGTCGCCGCTGTGGAGGCTTCCACGCCAGGGCGGAGCGTGCGGCAGCCGTCGCCGCTGCCGTGGGAGCCGGCATGCCGGCGACCGCGGCGGGCCGCGGCCAGCGTGATCCGGTCGGCGACCCGATTCCGTACTCCCGAAGCAGGCCATCCTGCCGCTGGAGTGCACCATGCCCCGCTCGCCCCTGCTCCTCGCCCTGCTCGCTGCCGCGCTCGCCCTGCCCGCAAGCGCCGGTTCGCTGACCCCGCCCGGCCCGCCGGGGCCGACCTTCAAGACCCTGGGCGAGATCGAACCGCGCGCCGTGCTGCAGACCGATGCCGATGTCGTGGCACCACTGGTGATCGACCAGCCGGGCTCGTGGTACCTGAGCGCGGACGTGGTGGCGATTCCCGACCATCCGGCGATCCGCATCACCGCCAGCAACGTGACGCTCGACCTCAACGGCTTCACCGTCAGCGGCAACCTCGAGGTCAACGACGGCGACGGCATCCGCATCGAGGGTGCCCACGTGACCGTGCGCAATGGCCGCGTGCAGCGCGCCGACGGCGACGGCATCAACTGTCCCAACGGCGGCCCGATCACCCTGATCGAGGTCGACGCCGTGCACAACGCCGATGCGGGCGCCAGCTGCGCCTCGATGCGCGTGTCCGGCGGCACCTTCTCGCACAACGGCACCACCGGCGTCGGCGGCCTGCGGGTGTTGATCGAGGGCGTGCGGGCCGAGCACAACGGCAATGCCGGCATCGTGCTGGGACCGGGTTCGGCCGCCTCGCGCTCGATGGCCAACTCGAACGCCGTCATCGGCTTCAACTGTGCCCAGGGCACCGGCCTGGTGACGCAGTCGATCGCCAAGTACAACACCGAGTTCAATCGCCTCGGCTGCGCCGTGTTCGATTCCGAGATTCCGCTCTGAGCGCCGCAGCCATGATCCGATCCTCGCCATCGTGCGGACCCGGCCTGCTGCTCGCGGCCGCCGCCTGCCTTCCCGCCGCTTCGCATGCCAACGGGGTCGATCCGGAACAGCTCGGCCTGCACTGGGCCTGGGCGGAGAACGCCGGCTGGATCGATGCGCAATCCGCGGAGCAGCCCGGGGCAGGCCTGCGGCTCATCGATGGCGTGCTCTCGGGCTGGCTATGGTCGCCCAGCGTGGGCTGGATCAGCGTCAGCTGCGCGAACACGGGCAGCTGCGACTCGACCGCGTACGGCCTGCGCCTGGCGCCCGACCCCGACGCGTCGGGCTTCCTGCGCGTGATGGGCACGGCCTGGAGCGCGAATGCGGGCTGGATCGTCGCGCACTGCGCCGAAAGGGCGAGCTGCGTCGAGGTGGATTACGGCCTGCGTGTGCATATCGAGACCGGCCTGGTCGAAGGCCACGCCTGGGCGGAGAATCTCGGCTGGATCAGCGTCTCCTGCGGCAGCGACGCCAGCTGCGCCGAGGTCGACTTCGGCCTGCAGTTCGACCCCGAGGCGCTGCTTCCGCCCGAGGCCGTGTTTCGCGACGGGTTCGAGTCCTGACCGACGCGCCGTTTCGGGCTCGATGCGGTGAGCGCAGCGAACCACATCAGCCGTGTCGAACTCAGGGCGCGCCCAGCCGCGCGGCAAGTCGATCCAGGAAGGGATCAGGTGGCACCAGGGCTTCGACCAGCTCACGCGCCAGCGCGATGGCATCCGGGTCCGGGCGCAGGCGGGCCTGCGCCAAGCGCGCGAACGCGCGGTGCGCCGGCGCCGACTTGCCGGCCTCCAGGCACTCTGCCGCGCGCGCCACGACCACGCCATTCGGCGCTGCCGCGGCCAGCTCGCGCAGCAGCTCGAAGCGGCAGCGCGGCGGCGCCTCGGGCGCCAGCGCCGAGGCCTCGGCGTCGAGGCGCGCCAGGTCCGAAGCCACGTCCTCGCCCAGTAGCCAGGCCAGTTCCGCCGCATCCAGGCCGGTCATCAGGCTGGTGCTATGCGCTGCGCCGCTCCACGCTGCGAAGATGGCCGCCGCTTCGCGCGTCGTCGCGAGCGCCTCGCCGCCACGATCCTGGCGACGCAAGGTCAGGCCCAGGCTACCCAGCGGGGAGGCGACCTGAGCGTTGTCCAGTCCGAAGTGTTCGCGCTGCAGCGTCACCGCTTCGCGGTAGAGTGCCTCGGCCTCCTCCAGCCGCCCGCGCCGGAACGCGATCGTGGCGACATTGTTGGCCGCCACCGCGATCGCCGTGCGCGAGGCGCCCGGCACGCGGCGCTGGGTGACGAGCGCCTCGCGGTAGCCACGCTCGGCGGCATCGAGGTCGCCGCGGTTGTAGGCAGCGCCGGCCAGCAGGCCCTGCAGCACCAGGCGTCGCGAGAGCTGCGCGGGGTCGTCGGCGTCCAGCATGGCAAGGGCTTCGTTCGCGGCTGCCTCGGCCGCATCCGCCTCGCCCAGATTGATCAGGGGCGTGGCCAGGCGTTGGAGGGACTCGGACAACCCGGCCGGGTCGCCCTTGGCTCGGTGCAAGGCAATGGCGTCGCGCAGACGGCCAGCGCTATCGGCGAAACGCCCCTGGAAGGCATGCACCCAGCCAAGATCCGAGAGCAGGGCGGCACGCGCCGCATCATCGGCGCCCTCCAGTCCCTCGCGCAGCAAGGCCTCAGCCTCGTCGAACAGGCCAAGGCTGCGGTAGGTATCCGCGATCACGCGCTGCATCTGCAGGCGCAGCGGCGGGTCGTCACCGAGCTCGGTGGCGAGGCGATCCCGGCCGCGGTCGAGCAGCGTTCGCGCGCTCACCTCGCTGCCGCGCGAACGCTCCGGATTGGGCGCGCGGAACACGTCCGACAGGAACTCTGCGACACGCGTGGCTCGCCGCGCCTCCTGCAGCGCGGCGTCACGCTGGGCGCGGGCCTCGCGCGCCTGCCACAGGGCCAAGCCCGTCCCTAGCGCCAAGCCGAGCAGGCCGATGGCGAGCGCGACGCCAGCGAGCCGGTTGCGCCGCAGCCAGCGCAGCAAGCGCTCGCGGCCACCCGGCGCACGCGTGCGTACCGGCAGGTCGTCCAGCACGCGCTCCAGTTCGTCGGCGAACGCATCCATGCCGGCGTAGCGCCGCGCCGGCTCGCGCTGCAGGGCCTTGCCCAGGACGGCCTCAAGATCCCGCAGGCGACTGCCAAGATCGAGCGGTCGCGCCCGCAGCGCGCGGCGAAGCGGCATTGCCTCGCCGGTCAGCATGCGCCCCGGCAACCCGCCACGGTCGTCGTCGCTGGCAAAGGGATGGCGCGCGGCGATCAGTTCGTACAGCACCACGGCGAGGGCGAAGACATCGGTCGCGGTGGTGGCAGGCTCGCCCGCGATCTGCTCGGGCGCGGCGTAGCGCGGCGTGAAGTAGCGCGCCGAGGTCAGCAACGGCGCCTGCGCCTCGTCGTCGAGCAGCTTGGCCACGCCGAAATCGAGCAGCTTCACCTGCCCGTTCGCATCCACCAGGATGTTGTCCGGCTTGAGATCGCGGTGCAGCACGGCACGCGCGTGCGCATAGGCCGCCGCGCGCGCCGCATCCAGCACCAGGCGCACCCGCGCCAGGGCCGGCAGGCGGTGGGTCTCGCACCAGCGGTCGATCGGCTCGCCGTCGACGAACTCCATCACCAGGAAGGGCCGGCCGTCCTCGCATTCGCCGCCGTCGAGCAGGCGCGCGATGCCGGGATGGACCAGGCGCGCCAGCACGGCGCGCTCCTGCAGGAAGCGCCCCGCATCGACGCCGGCCGCGACGATCTTGATCGCGGCCTCGGCCTCGAAGCGACCGTCGTCGCGCGCGGCGCGGTAGACGTGGCCCATGCCGCCCGAGCCCGCGATGGCGAGGATGCGCCAGGCGCCCAGGCGCTGGCCGATGCGGTCGGGCTCGCTGCGCCGCGCGAGGTCGGCCTCGGCGCGCTGCGCCAGGTTCGGCGCCAGTTCCAGCGCGGACTCGCCCAGACGGTCCTCGGCGTCGGCGGAGAGCATGCGACGCAGGGCGTCGAGCAGCTCCGGGGTTTCCTGCAGGGTGGCGAGCGCAGCCTCGCACTCGCCCGGCGAGCGCTCGCACAGGGCGTCGAAGTGGGCGCGCAGGCGCGCCCAATCCGCCGGCCCCAGGCTCATGCGCGCCGCCTCACGGCCCCTGGCCCAGCTCGGCCGCGATGAAGGCGCGGGCCGCGCGCAGGTCGCGCTTGATGGTGGGTTCGGACAGGCCCATGGCCTCGGCGATCTCCGGCAAGGTGAGGCCGGCGAAGAAGCGCAGCTCGATCACCTGCTCCAGACGCGGGTCGAGCGCGGCCAGGGCCTGCAGGGCGCGGTCGATGGCCAGCAGCTCGACCGCCTCGCCGGCGGCTGCGTCGTCCAGCGCCAGGCCGTCGAAGGTCACGCGCAGGACATCGCCACCGCGCCGCTGCGCGCCCTGCTCGCGCGCGTAATCGATCAGTACGTGGCGCATGACCTTGGCCATGGTCGAGAGGAAATGCGCGCGGCTGGCCCACTGGGCCTGGCCCGAGGCCAGCTTCAGCCAAGCCTCGTTGACCAGGGCGGTCGGATTGAGCGTACGGCGTCGGCCGAGGCGGGCGAGCTCGCGCCGCGCCAGTCCATGCAACTGGGCGTAGAGTTCGTCGTCGAAACGCGGCCCGCCGGCCGCATTCAGCTGCTGGGTGATGTCGCCGGCCATGGCGACAGCATACGCCGCCACATCCGCGCCGGCAGGGCTTGGCTACAATCGACCGTCTCAATCCCGGGCGCCCCGCCGCGTGCTGCGCATCAATGCCTCCATCGTGATTCCCGACAGCGAACTGGAAGAGCGCTTCGTGCGCGCCTCCGGGCCCGGCGGGCAGAACGTCAACAAGCTGGCGACCGCGGTCGAGCTGCGCTTCGACGTGGCGAATTCGCGCGCCCTGAGCGAGGCCCTGCGTGCCCGCCTCCTGGCGCGGCGCGACCGGCGCCTGACCGAGGACGGCGTGCTGGTCATCCACGCGCAGCGTTTCCGCACCCAGGAGCGCAACCGCGAGGACGCGCGCGAGCGCCTGGCCGCGGCCATCGCCGCCGTGCTCAAGCCACCCAAGCCGCGCATCGCGACCGAACCGACCCGGGCGTCCAAGCAGCGCCGCCTGACCAGCAAGCGCGAGCGCGCCCAGGTCAAGCGCGCGCGCGATGCGCGTTCCTGGGAGCGCGACTGATGGCACACCCCATTCCGGCCCTGCCGCCGCAGGCGCCGCGCCACCGCCCCGGCCCGCTGATGTGGCTGGGCCGACTGATCCTGCGCCTGGGCGGCTGGCGCATCGAGGGCGGTTGGCCCGACCTGTCGCACCTGGTGATCATCGTCGCACCGCATTCCTCGGCCTGGGACGGCTTCTGGGGCCTGGCGGCCAAGCTCGCCATGGGCGTGGACGTGGTGTTCATGGGCAAGGCCGAGCTGTTTCGCGGCCTGTCCGGCTGGACCGTGGGCTGGATCCTGCGCCGCCTGGGCGGCTTCCCGGTCGACCGCGGCAACGCCCAGCACGCGGTCGAGCAGGCCGCGGCGCGCATCCGCGCCAGCGAGCGCGCCTGGCTGGTGCTCGCGCCCGAAGGCACGCGCAAACGGGTTGATCGCTGGAAGAGCGGCTTCTGGCGCATCGCGCGCGCCGCCGAGGTGCCGGTGATGTGCGCCTATTTCCACTACCCCGAGCGCACCGTCGGCCTGGGCCCGGTGTTCGAGCTGAGCGACGACCTCGACGCCGACATGGCGCGCATCCGCGCCTGGTACGCGCCCTGGCAGGGCAAGAACCGGGGCACGGTCTGATGCGCGTCGCGGTGCTGGCCTACCACGGCAACAATGTTGGCAATGGCGGCTACGCCAGCAACGACCACGTCGCGCTGGCGCAGGACCTGCGCCTGCTGCATCGCCTCGCCCTGCCGCTGATCCCCCTGCACCAGGCCGTGGCCATGCTGCGCGAGGATGCGCCCGGCCCCGCGCGCGCAGTGGCGCTGAGCTGCGACGACGCCCCCGTGTTCGACTGGTTCGACATCGACTACCCCGGCCTCGGCCTGCAGCGCGGCTTTCGTGGCGTGCTGCAGGACTTCCGGAGCGAGACCGGCACGGACGCGCACCTGACCTGCTTCGCCATCGCCTCGCCCGAGGCGCGCGCGCAGCTCGACGCACGCTGCCTCAAGGGCCTGGGCTGGATGCGCGACGACTGGTGGCCGATGGCCGCGGCCGATCCGCACTTCGCGATCGAGAACCACAGCTGGGACCACAACCACGACCAGGTCGACCGCACCGCGCAACGCGACAACCGGCGCGGCAGCTTCGCCAGCATCGAGACCTGGGCCGAGGCCGACGCCGAGATCCGCCAGGCCAGCGATTGGCTCGATGCACACTGCCCGCACGGGCCGCGCCGCAGCCTGTTCGCCTATCCCTATGGCGAGTGGAACGACTACTTGCTGCAGGAGTACCTGCCCGGACACACGGCCGAACACCGCCTGCGCGCGGCCTTCACCACCGAACCGAAACCGGTTTCGCCCGGCGACTCGCCCTGGCGCCTGGGCCGCTACGTGGCCGGCCACCACTGGCGGGCGCCGGAGCAGCTGGAAGCGCTGCTGCGCGAGGCCCTGGGGATCTGAGGCACCACCCACACACCCGCGCATTGGCGCTACCCTGAGCCGGACCGCTCCGGAGCCGGCATGACCCGACGCATCCGCCCCTACGACAAGCCCGCCGGCGGCTGGGACGCGCTGCGTTCCTCGCTGCGCCACGTGCAGGAACAGGGCATCGTGGCCAAAGGCGCGCGCACCCTGCTGCGCGCCAACCAGCCCGACGGCTTCGACTGCCCCGGCTGCGCCTGGCCCGACCGCAACCCGCATTCGAGCTTCGAGTTCTGCGAGAACGGGGTGAAGGCGGTCGCGGCCGAAGCCACCGCGCGCAGCATCGGCGCCGACTTCTTCGCGGCGCAGACGGTCAGCGAGCTCGCCGCGCGCGACGACCAGTGGCTCGAGGCGCAAGGCCGCCTGACCGAACCGCTGGCCTACGACCCGGCCAGCGACCGCTACCGGCCGATCGCCTGGGACGACGCCTTCGCCCGCATCGCCGCGTCGCTGCGCGCGCAGGCCTCGCCCGATCGCGCCCTGTTCTACACCTCCGGCCGCACCTCGAACGAGGCCGCCTTCCTCTACCAGCTGTTCGTGCGCCGCTTCGGCACCAACAACCTGCCGGACTGTTCCAACCTCTGCCATGAGCCCTCCGGCCTGGCCATGCGCGAGCAGATCGGCAGCGGCAAGGGCACGGTCACGCTGGACGATTTCGCCGCGGCCGAGGCCATCTTCGTGTTCGGCCAGAATCCCGGTACCAACCACCCGCGCATGCTCGGCGAGCTGCGCGCGGCGGCCAGACGCGGCTGCCGCATCGTCGCGGTCAATCCGCTGCGCGAGCGCGGCCTGGAGCGCTTCGCCGATCCGCAGAGCCCGCGCGAGATGCTTGGCGGCGGCAGCACCGAGATCGCCTCGCTCTACCTCACCCCGCGCATCGGCGGCGACCTCGCCCTGCTCACCGGCCTGGCGCGCTGCCTGTTCGAGTGGGATGCGCTCGACCGCGACTTCCTGGCCGGGCACGCCAGCGGCCTCGACGAGCTGCGCGCGTGCGTGCTCGGCGCCGGCTGGGACGCGATCGAGGCCGGCTCGGGCCTGGCCCGCGCCGAGATCGAGGCCGCGGCGCGCATCTACGGCGAGAGCCGCGCGACCATCGTCTGCTGGGGCATGGGCATCACCCAGCACACCCGCGCCGTCGCCACCATCCAGATGCTGGTGAACCTGCTGCTCCTGCGCGGCAACATCGGCCGCCCCGGCGCCGGACCCTGTCCGGTGCGCGGACATTCGAACGTGCAGGGCGACCGCACCATGGGCATCGACGAGCGCCCGGACCCGGCCTTCCTCGACCGCCTCGGCGCCGCCTTCGGCTTCGCGCCGCCGCGCGCGCACGGGCACGACGTGGTCGGCGCCATCGGCGCGATGGAGCGCGGCGAGATCGACACCTTCTTCGCCCTCGGCGGCAACTTCGCCGCGGCCTCGCCCGACAGCGCGCGCACCCAGGCCGCGCTGCGCCGCTGCCGCCTGACCGCGCACGTCTCGACCAAGCTCAACCGCTCGCATCTGGTGCATGGGGACCAGGCCCTGATCCTGCCCTGCCTCGGGCGCACCGAGATCGACCTGCAGGCCGAGGGCCCGCAGGGCGTGACGGTGGAGGATTCGATGAGCATGGTCCACATCAGCACCGGCATGAATGCGCCGGCGTCGGCGCAGCTGCTGTCCGAACCCGCCATCGTGGCGCGCCTGGCGGCGGTGACCCTGCCCGATGCCGGCATCGACTGGCTGTGGCTGATCGGCCACTACGACCGCATCCGCACGCGCATCGCGCAGGTCGTGGAAGGCTTCGAGGACTTCAACGCGCGGGTGCGGGTGCCGGGCGGCTTCCACCTGCGCAATCCGGCGCGCGAGCGGCAGTGGCGCACGGCCGACGGCCGCGCCCGCCTGCTCCCGCACGCGCTGGCGCCCGCTATCGCCACGCCCGGACTGCTGCAGCTGATGACGGTGCGCAGCCACGACCAGTACAACACCACGGTCTATGGCCTGGACGACCGCTACCGCGGCGTGAATGGCGAGCGCCGTCCGCTGTTCATCAGCCGCGCCGATCTCGACCGTCTCGGCCTGCGCGCGGGCGAGCGCGTCGACCTGATCTCGGTCTGGCACGACGGCGAGCGCGAGGCGCTGGATTTCCTGCTGGTCGAGTACGCCATCCCGGCCGGCTGCGTGGCGAGCTATTTCCCCGAGACCAATGCGCTGGTGCCGCTCGACCACCACGCCGAACGCGCGCGCACGCCGGCCTCCAAGTCGATCCCGGTGCGGGTGCGGCCGCGGGGCGATGCCGCCTGAGCATGCCCTCGCCCTCCGCGTCCGGCACGCCGGACCCGCTGCTGGATCTGCTCGACCTGGTCGCGGGCGAAGAGGGCCTGTCCTCGGCGCGTGCCTGCAAGCGGCTGGGACTCTCGCGCAGCCAGCTGCGGCGCCTGCTCGTCGCGCTCGGGCCCGACACAGCGCTGGGCGGGCTCGACCTGCTGCGCATCGAACAGGACGGATCGCGCGAGACGCTCTGGCTGAGCGCGCGCGCCCGCGCCCTGCGGGAGGCCGGATGAGCGCGCCGCTGACCCCGCACGAGGCGCTGCGCATCGAGGCCGGCGCGCGGCGCGCGGTGCAGGAAGTCCTGGCCGAGGAATCGGCGGTCGCGCTGCTGTTCAACGGCGAGGCGCATGCGGTGCTGATGGCCAGCCCGGTCGATCTGGAAGACCTCGCCATCGGCTTCGCCCTGAGCGAAGGTATCGTTGCGCGCAGCGACGAGCTACGCGTGATGGAGATCATCGAAGGCGAGCGCGGCCACAGCCTGCACCTGGCGATTCCCGACGCGAATGCCGCGGCGCTGGCCACGCGCCGGCGCAGCCTGGTCGCCGGCAGCGGCTGCGGCCTGTGCGGGCTCGAGGCCCTGGACGCGGCGCTGCGACCGATCCGGCGCGTCGCCGAAGGTCCACCGGTCGGCGCCGCGCAGCTGCGCGAGGCGATGGCGCGGCTGCCGGCGCTGCAGCCGCTGAACGCCGCCTGCGGCAGCCTGCACGCCGCCGCCGCGCTGCTGCCTGACGGCTCACTCCTCGTGCGCGAGGACGTCGGCCGGCACAATGCGCTGGACAAGCTGATCGGCGCGCTGGCGCGCGAGGGCAGCACGGCGCGCGCCGTGCTGATGAGTTCGCGCGCCTCCTTCGAGCTGGTGCACAAGGCGGCCGAGGCCGGCATCGGCCTGCTCGCCACCGTCTCGGGTCCGACCGCGCTCGCCGTGCGCCTCGCGGACGAGGCTGGCCTCTGTCTGGTCGGCTTCGCGCGCGATGAGCGCCTGACGGTCTACGCCGGCGCCGCGCGCCTGAAGGACTGAGGCCTCAGCCCGCCGCGTCGTAGGCCTTGCGCAGCCAGCCGATCAGCTCGGCATCGACCTCGGCCGCGCTGGCCACCCGCACGCGGTGGCTGACCATGGCGTTGAAGCTGCCCGAGGCCTCCAGCCGCGGCGTCGGGGCCGCGCCCTTGAGCTGGATGCCGACATCGACGCGGGTGGCGGTGCTGGGCTGGATCAGACCGAACTGCTTGCTGCGGCGTAGGCTGACATAGCCCTTCTTGGGCGCGAACTCGACGTCGCTGCCGAAGCCGGCGACGGCCTGCGCGAGGGCGTCATGGATCGGACGCAAGGCGGCCTTGGCGCCGGCGTACTGCGCGGCCAGCAGGTCGTCGCCGTCCTGATGCACCGCCGCGCTGCGCAGCGCCTCGTGCGCGACCAGGTTGGCGTAGCCGTGGGTGAGGCCGTGATCGGCCTTGAGCGCCTTGACGATGGCGCCGTGCGTGTCGCCCAGGCCGCGCGCCAGCGCGGTCCAGGCGGCCAGCGTGCGGGCGGTGTTCTGCTCCAGGTTGCGGATCATCGTTTGCGTGGCGTCGTCGACGCTGGCCATGGCTCCCCTCCGGTGGCGGTCGTGGCGGGCCGGGTACGGCCGCCCCACGCCGCCCCAAAAGCCCACCAAACCCGCCCCCAACCCCCCCGC
>JANJTY010000631.1 GCA_024710865.1 Lysobacteraceae bacterium
TCATGATGGCGCTCACCATGGCGCTGGTAGGCGAGGCCATCCCCAAGGAGCGCACCGGCCGCGCCATGGGCCTGCTCGGCACCCTGTCCGCGGTGGGCACGGCGCTGGGACCGACCTTGGGCGGCGTACTCATCGCCGCCGGCGGCTGGCAGGCGATCTTCCTGATCAAGCTCCCGCTCGGCGTGGCGGCGCTGGTCCTGGCGCTGCGCGCCCTGCCACACGATGCCCGCTCGGCCGGGGCCGCGCGTCCGCAGTTCGACAAGGCTGGCATGGTCGTCCTGGCCATGACGCTCGCGGCCTATGCGCTGGCGATGACGCTCGGCAAGGGGCGCTTCGGCGTCGTCAATGGCGCGCTGCTACTCGCGGCCATCGTCGGCGGCGCGCTGTTCCTGTGGGTCGAAGCGCGGGCGCAGGCGCCGCTCGTACGGCCGGGGCTGTTCCGCCAGGGCGCGCTTGGCGCCGGGTTCGCGATGAGCGCCCTGGTCACCGCCGTGGTCATGGCGACGCTGGTCGTGGGCCCGTTCTATCTCGCCAGCGCCTTCGCCCTGGATGCGGCGCGGGTGGGCCTGGTGATGTCGACCGGCCCGCTGGTGGCCGCGCTCTCGGGCATGCCCGCCGGGCGCCTGGTGGATTGCTTGGGCGCACAGCGGATGACAATCGCCGGCCTGGCGGCGATGGCACTGGGCGCCTTTGCGCTGCCCGCGCTGTCCGCCAGCGTGGGGCTGCCGGGTTATGTCGGTACGCTGGCCGCCATCACCTCCGGCTATGCGCTGTTCCAGGCGGCGAACAACACCGCGGTGATGACCGGCAGCAGCGCCGACCAGCGCGGGCTCGTCTCCGGCCTACTCAACCTGTCACGCAACCTCGGGCTGATCACCGGAGCATCCTTCATGGGCGCGGTCTTCGCCTTGGGCACGGGCACTTCCGATTTCACGGCGCTCGCGCCGCAGGCGGCCACCTCTGGTCTCGCCGCTGCCTTCGCCATCGCCGCCGGTTTCGTGCTGGCCGCGCTGCTGATTGCCGTGCGATCCACCGTCGCAACTCGGCGCGCGGAGAGCCTGCACACCAACTGACTTACCCCCGAACTTTCACCCGTTAAAGGAGCACATAACCATGGAACCCCGTCTCAATTTCTTCAAAGCCAACCCCGAAGCCATGCAGGCGATGGCCGGAATCGAACAGCACATTGCCCGTTCCGGCCTGGAAGAACCGTTGATGGAACTCGTCCGCCTGCGCACGTCGCAGATTAATGGCTGCGCATACTGCTTAGACGTGCACACCGCGGACGCGCGCAAGGGTGGCGAGGACGAACGCCGACTCGCCACCTTAGGCGTCTGGCGCGAAACGCCTTTCTTCACGGAGCGCGAGCGTGCCGCGCTAGAGTGGGCCGAGGCGCTCACCGCGGTGGCGGATGCGCGCGTACCCGACGAGGTCTGGGCGCGCGTCTCGCCGCAGTTCTCCGCGAAGGAGATCGTCGACCTGACCATGCTGGTCAACGCCATCAACGGCTGGAACCGTTTCGCCATCGCCTTCCGCAAGCGTCCTGCTTGACATTTGGTGCGAACTCCCGCGTCGACAGCTGGAATGGAAACCGGAGAGTAGGTTCGACGCCCCGGCTGCATCCAGATACGAGCACAGGATGGATAAGCTGTCGTTCACCGTCGCCGGACGGCCGAACGACAGCTGAGTAGCGCATTGCGGTCTGACTTCACGCATCACGTCGCCGGCAGGTTAGGTCGAGCAGTTCGCATCAGCCACCGCTCTGAACGGCGGCTCCAATCAGAAACTTGCCGCCCAGGTTCCTTGACGGTGAATGTCTCTTGAGGGTCGATATCACCAGTTCGATCAACCGGAGACATGGCGGTTGCCGGCGTTGAGCACCGTGCGGTAACTGTCGGCATTCACTGCCGCCGCTCAATCGGTGCAGGCTGGCCGACAGTTGAGGCAAGGAAGAGGGTAGGGTCGACGATTCGGGTCCGCTTCGAGTAAGAATCTGCCGAGCGATTGTGCATCCCTGATGGGTCGGCAAAATCGTTCTACAAAACGGCTTAGGCTTTAGCACTGATGCGGCTTTCAAGGGGGTAGTTGGCAGGGTTTTGTAGATCAGAAGTTAACGTAACTTGCTGATTTAAAATAAAACGGCCGGTGATTGTGGCTCCAGCTGTCACCGGCTTCGATGTCAATATCATTTCCAGAATGATCAGTCACTTCGCAAGGGTCGGTCGGCGAATGAGGCTTCGCAAGAAGTCACGCGGGTCGTCCGGCTGAACGATTTCGTCACAACTCTCCGGGTTCTGCTGGCGACGCCCTTGCCGAACCCCCCTCCTGCGGCAGAACCCTCTCGGAGGCCGACCGCAGAGCCCTCTGCCGCGCTATCTTCGCACCCGCCTGACGGGTCACCCGTCGCTACCCACGACGACGGAGATCCTCTGGCCGCTCGTCTGCCGCGCGCCCGACGACCTTTCCCGTTTCTGGTCGATCCTCGGCCGGGTGAGGGCGAGGTTCGTCGATGCGCTGGCCTGCATCTTCGCTCGTCTGTGTGAATGTGTGCATCACAGACTCAATGGCAGGTTTCCGAACGGATCAGACTTTCGAAACGATCTGCCGAGTACAAGCCCAGCCGTTCAATTATCAGGGGGCATGCGCTCGCTGCATGCCACAAGATAAGGGAACGGCCTGATTACCATGTCACGCG
>JANJTY010000691.1 GCA_024710865.1 Lysobacteraceae bacterium
GCCGCCCAGCGCGCGTGGACGGAAGTCGCCGCCGGCGGCGTCGACATAGGCACCCGCGCCCGCCTCGCCGACGTTGCACACGCCGAAGGAACGCATGAAGGCGGAGAAGCCCGCGTCCGCGGCCGTCGCGTCGATGCGCAGCGAGTGCCCGACGCTGGGTGCGCCGAATGCGGTCGCCGGGTGCTGCCCGCCCTGCGCATCGATGCTGTGGTTGCCGAACAGCGTGAGATGGCGAATACGGGTGGTGCTGGGCGGCGAGGACACCCGCGAGCCCTGCGTGATGAGGCGGTCGCCGTCGTATGTCGGCGTGTCGCGGAAGCGCAGGCGGTTGCCGCGCAGCACCACGCCCTCCATGTCCAGCCAGGGACCCCAGGTGAAGATCACCGGCGAGCCCCAAGCGCAGTTGTCCTTGAACAGGGTCTGCGCGATGTAGAGCCGCGCGCCGTCGGCATAGATCGCGCCACCCTGTCCGGTGGTGCCGGGGCAGCCGTCGCCGGCCTGGTTGCCCTCGAAGCGCAGGCAGGGCTGGTCGGCGGGGCACTGGGCGCGGAAGGCGTTGGGATAGTCGCGCTGCAGCTGCACCTGGGTGCCGGGACCGGCCCAGAGCGCGCCGCCCTGCTGCAGGGCGCGGTTGAAGTCGAAGGCGAGTTCGCGCGCGTCGAACAGGGTGCCGCTGCCCTCCAGCCAGACCGCGCCGCCCTGCTGGGCGAGGTTCTCGGCCAGGCGTGCGCCGAGCGCGCCGTCGCTGATCTCCGGTTCGCCCACGTTTCCGATGCTCAGGTTCGCGCCGTTGCCGGCCGCGATGGCGCCGCCGTAGGTGGCGCGGTTGCGCAGGAAGCTCACCCCGTCGCTGCGGATCCGCACGGTGGCGCGGTAGGCGTACAGGCCGCCACCGCGCCCGCCCGCGCCCAGCGGCGACTGGTTGTCGCGGATCTCCACCCCCTGCAGCAGCTGGAGGATGCCGCCGAAGCCGGTGCTCGGACCCTCGACGTAGATGCCGGCGCCGCCGGCCTCGGTCTCGTTCTCGGCCACCACGACCTGCTGCAGGCTGAGCAGGAAGGCGCCGCTGGCGTCGATGCCGCCGCCGAGGCCGTCCGCGCCGCCGCCGCCGCCGCGCAGCACGAGGTTCGACAGGCGCACCTCGTGGATCGTGGGCAGGGTGCTGCGCACGCGCAGCACGGCTTCCTGCCCGCCGCCGACGAGTTCGCTCACCCCGCTCACGCTGGCACCCGGCCCGCAGCCGCTCCAGCCGCCGGAGAGCTGGACCGACTGGTTCGGCACCAGCAGGGCCTGGCCTGCATACTGGCCGGCCATGATCCGCACTTCGTGCGGTCCGCCGGGCAGCAGGGCGGCGCTGTTGATCGCGGTCTGGATGTGGCCGGTCTGGCAGTCGGGCGCGCTGCCGACGGTGATCACGTCGGCCTGGCAGGCGCCGGCGGCGAACAGGACGAGGGGACAGGCGAGGCTGGCGAAACGCATCGTGCGCGGCTCTGGAAGGGGTTCCTGCAGCGCCTGACGCAGAAGGGCGCCGCATCCGATCACGCGCCCGCTTGTTGCGCCGCCCCGGCCTCGGCATAGTTCGTCGGCCCCTTCGCCCGGTCCTGCCGATGCGCGTCCTTCTTGCCCTGCCGCTGATCGCCGCTTCCGCCCTCGCCGTCGCCCAGACCCGGCTCGAGAACGTCCGCATCCACACCCTCGATACGCAGCAGCCGCAGGCCGAGGCCATGGCCTGGGACGCCGACGGCCGGCTGCTCGCGCTCGGCGGCCGGAGCGAACTGGCCGCACGCTTCCCGGCCGCGCAGGTGATCGACGGGGCCGGCGCCACCGTGATCCCGGGCCTGATCGATGCCCATGCCCACCTGATGAACCTGGGCGTGGCGCTGATGACGGCCGACCTGGCCGGCGCCGACAGCAAGGCTGAGGTGATCGAGCGCCTGCGCGCGTTCGCGGCAGGCCTGCCCGACGGCGCCTGGCTGCTTGGCCGCGGCTGGGACCAGAACCGCTGGGAGGGCGGCGACTTCCCGACCGCGGCCGACCTCGACGCGGCGTTTGCCGATCGTCCGGTCTGGCTGAGCCGCGTGGACGGGCACGCCGGCTGGGCCAATTCGGCCGCGCTGGCGGTGGTCGAGCGCGACCTCAGGGGCGACTGGCAGCCCGAGGGCGGCCGCATCCTGCGCAGCGATGGCCGCGCCACCGGCGTGTTCATCGATGCCGCGATGGACCTGATCGAGTCGCGCATCCCGCCGCGCAGCGAGGCCGAGCACGAGGCGGCGTTCGCGCGCGCCCTGGCCGAGTCGGTGCGCCTGGGCCTGACCGGCGTGCACGACATGGGCGTGTCGCTGGCCGACCTTCGCCTCTACCGCCGCTTCGCCGATACCGGCCGCCTGCCGCTGCGGGTGACGGCCTATGCCGACGGCGACAGCCATGCGCTGGCCGCGCTCTGTGCCTTCGGCCCGCTGCGGCACGCCTCGGGCCGGCTGCGCATGGCCGGGGTCAAACTCTACGCCGACGGCGCGCTCGGCTCGCGCGGCGCGGCGCTGATCGAGGACTACAGCGACGATCCGGGCAACCGCGGCCTGCTGGTGACGGCGCCGGACGCGCTCGAGGCGGCGATGCGCAGCGCGCGCGACTGCGGCCTGCAGGTCGCCGCGCATGCCATCGGCGACCGCGGCAACCGCGGCGTGCTCGATGCCATGCAGCGCGTGCTGGGCGAGGACGCGGGACGCGACCACCGCTGGCGCATCGAGCACGCGCAGGTGATCGCGCCGGAGGACATCGGACGCTTCGCTCCGCTCGGTATCCTGGCCTCGATGCAGCCGACCCACGCCACCTCCGACATGCCCTGGGCGGAGGCCCGCGTCGGCCCGGCCCGCATCCGCGGCGCCTACGCCTGGCGGCGCCTGGCTGAGGCCGGCGTGCGGCTTCCACTGGGCTCCGACTTTCCGGTCGAGGCGGTCGATCCGCGCCTCGGCCTGCATGCGGCGGTGACCCGCCAGGACCCGCACGGCCATCCCGAGGGTGGTTGGTATCCGGAT
>JANJTY010000073.1 GCA_024710865.1 Lysobacteraceae bacterium
CTGCCGCAGGGCACGGCCGATGCGCTGCCTGAGACCGCGCCCACGCCAGCCGCAGGGCTCTCGCTCTGGACCCTGTTCGCGGCGCTCGGCGGCGCCCTGGTCGGCGGCCTGATCCTCAACCTGATGCCCTGCGTGCTGCCGGTGCTCTCGCTCAAGGCCCTGGGCCTGGCGGCCTCGGGCGAGAGCCGCGAGAAGGCGCGCGCGCATGCGCTCTGGTACACCGCCGGCGTGCTCGCCACGTTCGCGCTGGTGGGTCTTGCCGTGATCGGCCTGCGCGCGGCCGGGCAGGCCCTGGGCTGGGGCTTCCAGCTGCAGCAGCCGATCTTCGTGGCGGCGCTGGCCTATGTGATGGTCGGCATCGGCCTGTCGCTCTCGGGCGTGTTCAGCATCGGCGCCGGCGTGGCCGGCGTCGGCCAGGGCCTGACCCAGAAATCCGGCCCGGCCGGCGATTTCTTCACCGGCGTGCTGGCGGTGGTGGTGGCCAGCCCCTGCACCGCGCCCTTCATGGGCACGGCCCTGGCCTTCGCCTTCGCCGCGCCGACCGCGCTCGCGATCGCGGTGTTCCTCGCCCTCGGCCTGGGCCTGGCCCTGCCCTTCCTGCTGATCGGCTTCGTGCCGGCCTTCGCGCGCCTGCTGCCGCGTCCGGGCGCCTGGATGGACGGCTTCAAGCAGGCCATGGCCTTCCCCATGTACCTGACCGCGGTTTGGCTGCTCTGGGTGCTGGGCAAGCAGCGCGGCATCGATGCCGTCGCCCTGGCGCTGGCCGGGCTCACGATCTTCGCCATGGGCCTGTGGCTCCACGGCCGCAACACGCTGGCGCGGCGCCGCCTGGCCTCGGCCTTCGCCGCCGCCCTGCTGGTGCTGGGCCTGTACGGACTGGTGCTGGTCGCGCGCCAGCCCGTGCCGGCGCCCGCGGGCGAGGTGCAGGCGGGCGATGCCGTCGCCTACTCGGCCGAGCGCCTGGCCGCGCTGCGCGCCGAGGGCACCGGCGTCTTCGTCAACATGACCGCCGACTGGTGCGTCACCTGCAAGGCGAACGAGAGGACGGTACTGAGCGGCGAAGCCTTCCGCGACGCGCTCGACGCCAGCGGAACGGTCTACATGAAGGGCGACTGGACCAACGTCGATCCGGCCATCACCGCCTTCCTGCAGGAACACGGCGCAGTCGGCGTGCCGCTCTACGTGGTCTATCCGGCTGGCGGCGGCCAGCCGCGCGTGCTGCCGCTGGTGCTGAGCGAAGGCATCGTGCAGGAGGCGCTGGGGGTCGCGCCCTGATGCCGCGCCAGCAGTTCCTTCTGGTGCTGGTGGTGGCCGTGCTGGCCGCCGCGGCCGGCTGGTGGCTGGGCCAGGACCGCCGCCTGCCGCCACCGGCGCCGCTGCCGCCCGGCACCGAAGTGCTGGGCATCGGCGATGCCGCCCCGGCGATCACCCTGCCCGACCCCGAAGGCCAGGCCGTGCTGGTGCTGCCGCGCCCGGGCCGGCGCGTGCTGATCAACTTCTGGGCCTCCTGGTGTCCGCCCTGCGTCAAGGAGATGCCCCTGCTCGACGCCTTCGCCGCGGCGCACGCGGCGCAGGGCATCGACGTGGTCGGCATCGCCCTGGAGGAGCCTGGTCCGGTGCGCGACTTCCTCGCCCGGCATCCGGTGGCCTATCCCATCGCCATCGCCGAAGTCGGTGTGGTGGACCTCTCCACCCGCCTCGGCAACGCCCGCGGCGTGCTGCCTTACTCGGTGCTGATCGGCAGCGACGGCCGGATCGAGGCGGTCAAGCTGGGCGAGTTCAGGGAAGGCGAGATCGAGGCGTTCGTGGGCGCGCGCTGAGCGCGCCGTGATACGAAACGGGGCGGTCCTGCGTCAGTCGGGATGCCGGGGGATTCCCGGCATCAACGACGCGAGGACCGCATGCGCCTGTTCGCCCGCCTGGCCCTGACCGCCCTGACCGCCCTGCCCGCCCTGCCGCTGCTGGCGACGGCGGCCGACCCCGAGACCCCCGATGCGCGCCCTGACCTCGGGCTCGAGCGCGGCGACGGCGCCGGCGGCTTCACCGTGGCGCGCGTACACGCCCTGGCACGACAGCGCGACGGCAGGCTGCTGGTCGGCGGCGATTTCGTGCGCGCGGCCGACGGTAGCGTGCGCAGCGCCCTGCTGCGGGTGGGGACCGATGGCAGGCTGGATCCCGCCTTCGGGGTCGAACTGGCCTCGGCCGGCGCGATCCGGGTCCAGGCCATCGCCGTGCAGGGCGACGCGATCTACATCGGCGGCCGCTTCCAGCAGGTCGAAGGCCAGGCGCGGAACAATCTCGCCAAGCTTGACCGCGACGGCAACCTGGTCGCCGACTGGAATGCCGGACTGCTGGAAGACGACGAGATCTTCGCCCTCGCCGCAGGCCCCGAAGCCCTGTACGCCGGCGGCGACATCGCCAGCCTGCAGCGCTACGGCCTGGCGCGCTTCAGCCATGCCGACGGCAGCGAGGATCCGGCCTGGCGCGCGCCGACCCAGGTCTTCCCCACCGCCGAGCCCAACGCCGGCGCGCGCGGGCGCGTGCATGCGCTGCACCACACCGGTCAGGATCTGATCGTCGGCGGCGGCTTCGGCCAGATCGCCGGCCAAGTGCGCGCCAGCGTCGCCCGGCTCTCGCTGCAGGCACCCGTCGAGGTGGGCGACTTCGTCTCGCCGATCAATGGCGGCGAACGCATCGTCTACGACATCGTGCCGGCCGACGCCGGACAGACCCTGTACGTGGCCGGCAACTTCTTCGCCGGGCAGCACGACCATCTGATCCGCCTCGATGCCGACAGCGGCGCACTCGACCCCACCTGGAGCCCCCGGCCGGCCGGCGCAGTGCGCGCCCTGGCCCGCGTCGGCGGCTGGCTCTGCGCCGGCGGCGACTTCGAAAACCAGACCACCGCCTTCCTGCTGCGAACCGCGGTGGCGGGCAGCGGCGGCGCGGACACGAACTGGCTGCCCCTGCCCGATGCGCGCGTGCGCGACCTGCTGTGGGACCCGGGCAGCGCGCGGCTCTGGGTCGGCGGCGACTTCGCCGACATCGGCGGCCTCAGCCGCAACGGACTGGCGCGCTACAGTTTCGCCGGCGAGGCCCTGCTGTTCCGCGACGGCTTCGAGGCGCAGCGCTGAAACCACCCCGGGGCTCGCCGGGAGGCGCCCCCGAAATTCAAACAGCGGCTAACTTCGCCGAACTGGACAACATCGCCCGCTTCACGCAGACTTGCGCGCCTTCGAGGGGAGAGCGCGCGTGGCCCGGATCCTGCTGCTGCATGGACCCAATCTGAACCTGCTCGGCACGCGCGAGCCGGAGGTTTACGGCCGCACCACGCTCGCCGAGATCGACGCCGAGCTCGCCGCCGCCGCGCGCGCCACCGGGCATGAACTCAGCGCCCTGCAGAGCAATGCCGAGCATGTGCTGGTCGACCGCATCCAGGCCGCGCGCGCCGATGGTACCGCGTTCATCCTGATCAATCCGGCCGCCTTCACCCACACCTCGGTCGCCCTGCGCGATGCGCTGGCCGCGGTGGCCATCCCCTTCATCGAGATCCACCTCTCCAACCCGCATGCGCGCGAGGCCTTCCGCCACCGCAGCTTCGTAAGCGACCTCGCCGTCGGCGTGATCTGCGGCTTCGGCGCCGACAGCTACCGCCTGGCGCTGCAGGCCGCGCTGAAGCGGCTCGACGCCGCATCCTGACTCCACCCCATCGCCGTGCCCTCGGCGACACCACGAACGAGGCCCCCATGGACCTTCGCAAGATCAAGAAGCTCATCGACCTGCTGGAAGAGTCGAACCTGTCCGAGATCGAAATCACGGAGGGCGAGGAGTCGGTCCGGCTCTCGCGCGTCCCGACCGGCGGCGCCGTGCACTACGCGCCCGCGCCCAGCGTGGTGCACCACGCCGCACCCGAACCGCGCGCCGCGCACGGCATGGCCTCGCCCACCGAAGCCGCCACCGGCGGCCGCGCCCCCGCCGGCCCCAGCCTGCCCGACGGCCACACCGTGCGCTCGCCCATGGTCGGCACCTATTACGCCTCGCCCAACCCCGACGCCCCGGCCTTCGTCAAGGTCGGCCAGTCGGTCAAGGCCGGCGACACCCTCGGCATCATCGAGGCGATGAAGATGTTCAACCCGATCGAAGCCGAGGTCTCCGGCACCGTCGTCGCCATCCTGGTCGAGAACGGCCAGCCGGTGGAGTTCGACGAGCCGATGTTTGTGATCGGGTGAAGCCGTGATTGGTGATTCGTGATTCGTGATTCGCAAGAGCGGCCGCACGAGCGCCTGGAGGTCTGGGCGGATGCGATGGCGCTTGTCGAGCAGGTTTACCGGATCACCGCGCGCTTCCCGGACGCAGAACGCTTCGGACTGACCAGCCAGATGCGTCGCAGCGCCATCAGCGTCCCCTCAAACATCGCAGAGGGCGCTGCACGAAGGTCGAGGGTGGAGCTGCTCAGGTTTCTTGCGATCGCTCGCGGCTCGCTGGCCGAACTCGACACCCAACTGCAGATCGCCGTGCGTCTGGGGATGCACGACGACCCAAGCAACCCAGGCGGCCTGATGGATCGCACCTTTGCCAGGCTCAATGCGCTGATCCGCTCCATCGAGGCCAAGAGCAGCGACGCCGCTGGCTCCTGACGAATCACCAATCACGAATCACGAATCACGGCTCCGACTCCCATGCTCGACAAAGTCGTCATCGCCAACCGCGGCGAAATCGCGTTGCGCATCCTGCGTGCCTGCCATGCGCTGGGCATCAAGACGGTCGCGGTGCACAGCACGGTCGACCGCAACCTCAAGCACGTGGCCATGGCCGACGAGTCGGTCTGCATCGGGCCGCCGCCGTCGAACCGCAGCTACCTCGACATCCCGGCCATCATCGCCGCGGCCGAGGTGACCGACGCGCAGGCCATCCATCCCGGCTACGGCTTCCTCTCCGAGAACGCCGACTTCGCCGAGCGGGTGGAGCAAAGCGGCTTCATCTTCATCGGTCCGCGCCCGGACACCATCCGCCTGATGGGCGACAAGGTCGAGGCGATCCGCGCCATGAAGGCGGCCGGCGTGCCCTGCGTGCCCGGCTCGGGGGGTCCACTCGGCGAGGACGGCGCGGAGAACCTGCTCATCGCGCGCGAGATCGGCTACCCGATCATCGTCAAGGCCGCCGGCGGCGGCGGCGGCCGCGGCATGCGCGTGGTGCACACCGAGGCGCACCTGCTCAACGCCATCGCCACCACCAAGTCCGAGGCCAAGGCCGCGTTCGGCAACGACATGGTGTACATGGAGAAATTCCTGGAGAACCCGCGCCACGTGGAGATCCAGGTGCTGGCCGACGGCCAGGGCGGCGCCATCCACCTGGGCGAGCGCGACTGCTCGATGCAGCGCCGCCACCAGAAGGTGGTCGAGGAGGCCCCCGCCCCCGGCATCACGCCCGAGCTGCGCGCCGAGATCGGCAAGGTCTGCGTCGAGGCCTGCATCCGCATCGGCTACCGCGGCGCCGGCACCTTCGAGTTCCTGTTCGAGAACGGGCGCTTCTACTTCATCGAGATGAACACCCGCATCCAGGTCGAGCACCCGGTGACCGAGATGATCACCGGCGTCGACCTGGTGCGCGAGCAGCTGCGTATCGCCGCCGGGCACAAGCTGTCGATCCGTCAGTCGGACATCCACCGCCGCGGCCACGCCATCGAGTGCCGGGTGACCGCCGAGGACCCCGAGACCTTCCTGCCCTGCCCCGGCCTGATCAAGCACTTCCATGCCCCCGGCGGCCCGGGCGTGCGCGTCGACAGCCACATCTACGAGGGCTATCGCGTGCCCTCCAACTACGACTCCATGATCGGCAAGCTGATCGTGCACGGCCCCGACCGCGCCACCGCCATCGCGCGCATGCGCGTGGCGCTGTCGGAGATGGTCGTGGACGGGATCAAGACCAACATCCCGCTGCAGCAGCGGATCATGGCGGATGTGGGCTTCCAGCAGGGCGGGATGAACATCCACTACCTGGAGAAGCGGCTCAAGGAGCATCGCGAGAAGGCGATCGATCTGGGCTGAGCTGCCCAGGCGTGGGCGGCGCCGGGCGGGCGGCGCGATTCCGTTACGGACGCAGAACGTAGGATGTTGTGAGCGCAGCGAACCGCAACATAGGGGTTGTGCCGCGGTTGCGCGGTGTGGCTTCTTGGAGCCTCGGATCAAAGCAGAGCATTGAAGCAGAGCTTTCGGTGCGTCCTTCGGCCGCCCCGAGTTACTTCTCTTTACGTCGGGCATCCTGCCCTCCGCCCTGCGGGCTGCCTTCGACATTCGGCCTCGCTCCTGCTCGGCTCGTGCGTGTCCAAAGAGAAGTAACCAAGAGAAAGGACACCCCGGCGAGGCGCCCTCCGGGCATCCTGCCCTACGGGTACGCGCGGTGGCTGCGGGGTTCGCTGACCGAGCGAAGCGAAGGCGCAGCCGCGCAGCGGCCGACGGTGCATCCATGCACCGGCAGCGAACGCGC
>JANJTY010000309.1 GCA_024710865.1 Lysobacteraceae bacterium
TGCTGCTCGTGGCGCCGCTGCGCTATCGACCCAACCTCGATGGCCTGCGGGCGTTTCTCAAGCTAGCGTGGCCGGAATTGAGCGATCTCCAGCCGCTCCTTCGGTTGCGCGTGCTGGGTGGGACGGGAGCCCGGTACTACTGGGGCGAGGCCGAGCTGCCGGACGGCGTCGAGCTGATCGATGAATGGGTCGATCCAGGTCCGCACTATGCTTCGTGCGCGCTGGCGCTGAATCCTCAAACGGTAATCGAGGGATCGGCTCTGAAGATCGCCGAAGCGCTTGCCCACGGAAGAGTCGTCGTGAGTACCGAGGCCGGCGCGCGCGGATATGAGGCTCTGGATTCCGCCGCCCTCGTTCGGGTGTCGGATGTCCGCGCGATGGCAGATGCGATCCGTGAGCTGATCCGGGCTCCCGAACGCCTTCGCGAGGCCTCGCGATGCGCTCAATCGGCGGCGATGCCGTGGTCCTGGGAGCAGAGAGGCATTGCTCTGGCCGAACTCCTCGAGTCGATGGCGGTCAATCGATGAGTTACGACCGTATCGCCTGCATCTACGACGCCGACATGGGTGCCAGCATGCGGTTCGACGATATCGGCTGGTATGTGGCCGAAGCGCGCCGGGTAGGCGGCGAGGTGCTGGAACTGGGCTGTGGTACCGGCCGCGTGCTTCGCGGTCTGTACGCGGCCGGCATCGAAGCCGTGGGTGTCGATTTGTCTCTTCCCATGCTGCGCCAGGCGCAGGCGAAGCTGCGCCCGGGCGCGAAGCTGGCTCAGATGGACCTGCAGAGCCTGGGGCTGCGCCGAGCTTTCTCGCTGGCCCTGCTTCCGTACTCGCTGGTGACGTATCTGCTCGACGGCGAAGCATGGCATCGGATGGCCGAGGGAGTGCGTGGAGCCTTGGTTCCGGGTGGGCGCGTAGTTCTGGACGCCTTCGTTCCGCGACCAGGACTGGATGGCCGGGGTTGGCAGCAGGACTACGCCAGGCGACTCCCGCAAGGATGGCTGGTTCGCCACAAGCGCATAGAGGCCGAATCCCATTCCCGACGCCTGATTCGACGTCGCTACCGGCTGCACGGCAGCTTTGGTGGCCGGACCCTTCAAACTCAGGAGCTCATTCGAGTCTACTCGCCGGATGAATTGCGCGCGCATGCGCAGTGCTGGTTCGGAACAGTAGAGCGCATTGCTTGGAACTACGGCGCGCAGGACGTTCCCGAGGGTGCGCAGTTCTTCACGGCAACCGTTCGACTTCGCAACGGATGACCCGTCCGCCATTTGGCAGATGTCAGCCTCGGCAGGGGTGATGACCCTTGGCCGGTGCGCGGAACGAGCCGGTTGGCGATGCGCTGGCGTTGGGCGTTACGCCTGCCGAGATGGGACACACTGAAAGTCGAGCCTGATCCTCCAGCATGACAATCGCAGGTCATCGAGTTGGAACTATTTGAGTGAACTGCCGCCCCGGCTGCGGCGCCTGCTGCATCGCGCCCTCGATCGCTTCGCCCATTCCCGGCATGCCCTACGGCAAGCCGGCCGGTATTCCCTGCGTGCAGCTCGACGATGCGCTGCGCTGTCGCCTGTTTGGACGTCCCGAGCGGCCGGCCTTCTGCGGCTCGCTGCGGCCCTCCGGGGACATGTGCGGGGCGGACCGCGACGAGGCGCTCGCGCTGCTGGAGCGGATGGAACAGGCGACGCGGCCGCTGGGCTGAGCCCCGCACCCCGGACTGCATCGGCCAGAGGCAGCCGGCCGGCCGGTTCCGGATCGGCATGACCTCCGGCCTATGTGTTTAGGTGTTATAAATAACTACACTACCAGCACTGATCAAGGCCGAAGCGGCCCGGGGGCTGGACGATGTCGAACTGCGAGCTGCGGCTGGAAGGCGTGGGTTTCCGTTACCGCAACGGGCACGAGGCGGTGCGCGGGGTGGATCTGGACCTCGGTCCCGGCATCGTCGGCCTGCTCGGCCCCAACGGCGCGGGCAAGTCGAGCCTGATGCGGGTGCTGGCCACCCTGGCGCGGCCGACCAGCGGCCGGGTCAGCTGGTGCGGCAGCGACACCGCGCGCGAGCCCGACCGCCTGCGCGCGGCCCTGGGCTACCTGCCGCAGGACTTCGGCGTGTACGAGGCGCTCTCGGCGCGCGAGTTCCTGCACTTCCTGGCCGCGGTGAAGGGCCTGCCGGCGAAGCGCGTCGCCGCGCGCGTGGACGAATGCCTCGCCGCGGTTGGCCTGTCGGATGCTGCCGAGCGCCGTCTCGGCGACCATTCCGGCGGCATGCGCCAGCGCGTCGGCATCGCCCAGGCCCTGCTCAACGACCCGCGTCTGCTGATCGTGGACGAGCCCACCGTCGGCCTCGATCCGGAAGAGCGCCTGCGCTTCCGCCACCTGCTCACCGACCTGGCCGGGCAGCGCCTGATCATCCTCTCCACCCACATCGTCTCGGATGTCGAGGCCAGCGCCACGCGCCTGGCGGTGATGGCGGGCGGGCACCTGCGTTTCACCGGCACGCCCGAGCACCTGATCGCGCGCGCCCAGGGCCACGCCTACGACTGGACCGTCGCGCCCGAGCGCCTGGCCGAGCTGCGCCAGCAGCACCACATCAGCCGCTCGCTGCGCAGCGCAGGCGGCGTGACCCTGCGCGTCGTGGCCGAGGCCGCGCCCTCGGCCGATGCGGTCGCGGTCGCGCCGGATCTGGAGGACGCCTACCTGTGGCTGCTCAAGGCCCAGGGGAACGCGTGATGGACGCCCTGCGCCGCTTCCTCGCCATCCTCGGCGCCGACCTGCGCCAGCGCAGCCGCAGCCCGAAGTTCTGGATCGTCCTGCTCGCGGTGGGCGCGGCGAGCTGGTGGAGCTTTCCGCCGGTGACGGCCGACTACCTCACCGTCTCGGTCGCCAACGGCGAACGCGGGCGCTACTCCAGCGCCTGGATCGGCCTGGTGCTGGCCATGGTGCATGGCGTGATGCTGTCGCTGGCCGGCTTCTACCTGGTGCGCGGCACGCTGGCGCGCGACCTCGAAACGCGGGTCTGGCAGCTGTTGGTGGCCACGCCGATGACGCGCCGCGGCTTCCTGCTGGCCAAGTGGGCCAGCCACCTGGTGGTGATGGGCCTGATGCTGGGCGCGGGCGTCCTCGTGGGCCTGGTCGCGCAGTGGCTCCGGGCCGAGGACGCGCGCCTGGACCTGGTCGAGCTCATCAAGCCGCTCGTGGTGCTGACGCTGCCCTCGCTGGCCCTGACCTGCGCCCTGGCGATCTGGTTCGACCTCGTGCCCGGCCTGCGCCGCAGCGCCGGCAACGTGCTGTTCTTCGTGATCTGGATGACGATGACGGGCGTGGGCATCAGCCAGTGGGACCCGCGCGAGAATCCCGAGTCGCGCGGCAGCTGGATGAGCGATCCGAACGGCGTGTCCCTGGTCATGCGTGACCTCACCCGCCTGCGTCCGCCGCAGGCCGAGGACGTCGGCTTCAGCCTGAACGTGGGCAGTCAGGCGCTCGAAGGGCGTGCGCCCGAACTGTTCGACTGGACCGTCTGGCCGATGCAGGCGCGCGACCTGGGCGGGCGTCTGGTCTGGTTCGGCCTGGCCCTGGGCCTGGTGCTGGCCGCGGTGCCGGTGCTCGACCGCTTCGCCGCGCGCAGCAGCGCCGAGACGGTGCGCGCGCGCCTGGGCGGACGCCGCCTGCGCTGGCTGGATCGCTTGCTGGCGCCGCTGCGCGCCCTGCCGCTCGGCGCGCTGATGGCGGTGGAGCTGCTGCAGGTGCTGCGCCGCCGCGCCTGGTGGTGGTGGATCGCCGCGCTGGTGTTCGCCGGCATGCAGCTGTTCGCGCCGGAGAAGGGCCTGCAGGTGGCCGTCATCGGCGCCTGGGTGCTGTGGCTGGACGTGTTCTCGCGCCTGGCCCTGCGCGAGACCGAGCACGGCACCGCGGCCCTGGTGCTGAGCGCGCCGGGCATGCGCTGGCGCCTGCTCGCGGCGCGCCTGGCCACGGCCCTGCTGCTGGGCTGGGGCGCGGTGCTGCCGGCGCTGCTGCGCACGGCAGGCAGCGACACGATGGTGTTCCAGGCCCTGCTGGCGGCGGGCGCCAGCCTGGCACTCTGGGGACTGGCCCTGGCGGTGTGTCTGCGCGTGTCGCGGCCGTTTGAACTGGTGCTGCTGATGCTGGCCTACGTCGGCCTGCAGGATGGCGGACCGCTGGCCCTGGTCACGGCGCCGCAGTGGGCGCTGGGTGTGCATCTGCTGGGCCTGGCGCCCGCGATCGCGCTGCTGGCCCTGGGCTGGATCCGCATGACGGCGCCCGAGCGCGGGCGTCGCGGTGAGCTCACGCCGACCCGGCTGGAAGCCGGCGCGGCCTGATCAGGCCTTCTTCACGAACTCGGACTTGAGCCCCATCGAGCCGATGCCCTCGATGCGGCAGTCGATGTCGTGGTCGCCCTCGACCAGGCGGATGTTGCGCACCTTGGTACCGACCTTGACCACGCTGGACGAGCCCTTGACCTTGAGGTCCTTGATCACGGTGACGGTGTCGCCATCCTGCAGCACATTGCCGACCGCATCGCGCACCACGCGCGCTTCGTCCTGCGCTTCGACCGCGGCGGCCGGCGACCACTCGTGGCCGCACTCGGGACAGACCAGCAGCGCGCCGTCGGCGTAGGTGTACGCCGACCCACACTGGGGACAGGGAGGCAGGCTGCTCATCGCGTTGGATTCCCGGGTGCGTGCAACGGGTGGAAGGGCGCGCCGGCAGGCGCTCAGGCCGCGCCCATGCCGAGGTAGCGGTCCTTCAGCCGCACATAGTGCTGCGCGCTGTAGCGCAGCGACTCGAGCTCGGCCTCGCCGAGCCTGCGCACGAAGCGGGCCGGATTGCCGAGCCACAGCTCGCCTTCGCCGACGACCTTCCCCGGCGAAAGCACCGCGCCGGCGCCGACGAAGCCGTAGGGCTCGACCCGCGCGCCATCGAGCACGGTCGCGCCCATGCCGATCAGGCAGAAATCGCCGAGGGTGCAGGCGTGGATGATGGCGCCGTGGCCGATGGTGACGTCGCTGCCGATCACGGTGGGAAACCCGCCCGGCCGGGTGAACGGACCCTCGTGCGTGACGTGCACGATGCTGCCGTCCTGGATGTTGGTGCGCGCGCCGATGCGGATGAAGTTCACGTCACCGCGCACCACCGTGCCAGGCCAGAGCGAGGCGTCGTCGCCCAGCTCGACCTCGCCGATCAGGGTGGCGGCGGGATCGACGTAGACGCGGGCGCCGAGGACGGGATGCTTGTCGAGGAAGGGGCGGATGTTCATGCCGCGCATGATAGCGGCTCGGCATGCTGTCCTCCGATGTGCAGGGTCCGTCTTCTTCCGCAAGCAGGAGCATTTGACGCGGATTCGCGCGGATGCCCCGGATATCCGCGCATGAGCGCAAGCAGTTGAAGGGGCGGACGCAGTGTGCACGCGGGGTCAGCCAATGGCGGTTCCGGGGAAGGGTCGGGCGCGTGTCCAAGGGACGCGCTTCATCCGCCTGCATCCGTTCCAATCCGATCTGATCCGCGTCCAAACGCTTCTCGACGCACTCCCGGTCCACCGTCTCGCGCCTGTCGGACGGGATGGCGCGAATTCAGTGCGGGCCCTACAGCACCTCCAGCACCGCCTCGCCGTAGCGTTCGAGCTTGCGCGCGCCGACGCCGGAAATGGCG
>JANJTY010000240.1 GCA_024710865.1 Lysobacteraceae bacterium
GCCGGCGGCGGGCAGGGCGGTGTGCGGGCAGTCGGCGCCGCTGCGCAGTTCGACGTCCTGGCCGTCGAGCGGCGCCAGGCGCCAGACCTGTTCGGCCGGCTGCAGGGCGGCGGTGTACTGGCTGCCGGCCTGGAACACGGCGGTGTCCTCGCTGGCCGAGGCGGAGGTGGCGGCGAAGGCGAGACCGAGGCCGGCGAGCAGGAAAAGAGGGCGGATGGCGTTCATGGGGAGCGTCTCTGGAAGGGCCCAGGATCGGGCGAACACAGGTTCCTCTGTCTGAAGTCGCCATCATAGAGCGATTGGCGACAGGATCATGGCGAAAATCGCCATGATAATGTCATCCCCGCCAAGCCTGGCGCATTTCGCCATCGGAGCGCCGCCCCCGACACCGCGGGACTGCGACCGGCTTCCGCGAGCCGGCCTGCCTGCTACCATCCGCGCCGATTGCGACACACCAGGGGATCTTGCGATGGCAAAGGCAAAACGCGGCCGCACCCAGCGTCCGGCGGTCGAGGCGGCACCGCGTCCCAGGCGTCCGCGCGCGCCCGACTGGATCGTGCTCGGCATCGCCGGGTTCGGTTTGCTCATCACCGCCTATCTGTCCGCGGTGGCGCTGTGGGGCACGGTGCCGGCGCTTTGCGCGGAGGGCTCGGGCTGCGACATCGTGCAGGGCAGCCGCTGGTCGCGCCTGTTCGGGATCCCGGTCGCGCTGTTCGGCTTCGGCCTGTATGCCGCGATCGCGCTGACCGCCTTCTTCGCGCCGGACCGGCCCAGGCGCTGGGACCGGCTGATGTGGCTGGCCCTGATCGGGCTGTCCATCAGCCTGTACCTGACGGCGGTCGGCTTGATCGAACTGGAGGCCGCCTGCGCCTGGTGCATGGCCTCGCTGGCCTGCCTCATCGCGCTGGTCGCCGTGCTGGCCTGGCGTCGTCCGGCCACCGCGCCCGCGCTGGGCGTGCAGCGCTTTGCGCTCAGCGCCGGCTTCGCCGTGGTGGTCACGGTAGGCGCGATGGCGGCGTACCACAGCGAGTGGCTGCAGCCGCCGGAGGATCCGCGCCTGCGCGCCCTGGCCGAGCACCTCGATTCGAGTGGGGCGGTCTACTACGGCACCTTCTGGTGTCCGAACTGCCAGGAGCAGCGTCGTCTGTTCGGCGCCGCAGCCCAGCACCTGCCTTACGTCGAGTGCAGCCCGAACGGCCGTCGCGGCACCGTGGCTTTCGCCTGCGTCAGCAACGAGGTCAAGGCCTATCCGACCTGGGTCATCCGCGGCAAGCGCTACGAGGAAGTGCTGCAGCCGCAGATGCTGGCACGCTATTCCGGCTTCAACTGGGAGGCGCGCGCGCCGCGCTGACCTGCTGACCTTTGGCCGGGGCCGGCGTGGCCCTGGCCTGCTAAAGTTCGCCCGTCATCCTGATCGCACGCGTGGGGAACGCGGCGCGGGACCTCGTCCGATTTCCTGGAGGTGCGCATGTTCACTCGCCTGGCCAACCTGATCCGCGGCTTCATGTCCCTCTTCATCAAGGGCCTGGAGAAGCGCAATCCCGAAGCCCTGCTGGAGCTGGAGCAGGAAAACCTGCGCAAGCAGATCGCCAGCTACAACCAGGGCCTGGCAGCCCACGCCGGCCTGGCCGAGCGCCTCATGGGCCAGGTGCGCAAGCTCGAGGCCGAGGAGCAGCAGCTGCGCGCCAACACCACTGCCCACCTGCGCGCCGGCAACAAGGCCGCGGCGGCCCAGCACGCCCTGCGCCTGCAGACCATCACGCGCGAGCTGGCCGAGAACCGCGCCCAGATGGAGCAGGCCGAGACCACCTACAAGGACCTCGTGCGTGCGCGCGACGTCGCGGTGAACGCGGCGCGCTCGAAGATCGAATCGCTCAAGGGCGCGATCAACGACATGCGCATGAAGAAGGCCATGGCCGACATGAACGAGATGGCGTCCGGGATGATCAGCGAGATTGGCGGCTCCGGCGACACCCTGAACCGCCTGCACGAGATGGTCGAGGAAGAGCGCACCAAGGCGGCGGGCCGCGCCCGCGTCGCGCGCGACTCGCTCGACATGACCCAGGTCAACGTCAAGGAAGCCGAGATGCAGGCCCTGGCCGACCAGGCCCTGGCCGATTTCGCCGCGGCCGAGGGCATCAGCCTGGGCGAGCCGGACGCGCCGGTGCCGGCGGCCAACCGCAGCATGGGCGCCGAGCGCAAGTCCGACAGCGAATCGGCCTGATCCCATGGCGCTCGAACCCGAGGCTCCGGCCTGGGCGCGCGAGCTGGCCCAGGCCTACGAGAGCGGCGCGCACGGCCAGTTCGTGCTGTACGGCAACGTGGCCGACCGCTTTCCGCTCGGCGGGCGGCTGGTCGGGCTGACGCGCTACCTCGAAGCCCAGCTGCTCTCGGGCTTTCATCTTGTCTTCGTCTACGACCCGGGCAATGGCCTGTCGCTGCTGCGCGGTGCCGAGCGCTTCGCGCAGTGGCCGGGCGCAAAGGAGGCCGGGCCGCTGCCGCGCGATCCGCGCCTGGCGGTGGAACTGGTCTCGCGTTACCTCCGCTACGGCGCCAACCTGCGTGCGCTCGGGCGCGGCGAGACCGAGCACGTCGCGATCATCCTGCGCGGCGCCGACCAGATCCTGCCCGGCGGTCGCCAGGGCGATTTCGAGCTCGCCAGCCTGGCCAGCCTGGTGCGCGACTGGGCCAGCGAGGCGCCGTTCACCGATCTGGCCTTTGCCAGCTTCCTGGTCGCGGACAACCTTTCCGACCTCAATCCGCTGGTCGCCAACAACCCGCGCGTGGCGCGCGTGCGTGTGCCCCTGCCCGAGCCACCGGTGCTGCAGCGCGCGCTGGCGCAGCTGCGCCTCGACCATCCGGCCGCCTTCGATCCGGAAAGCGGCGACGAGGTCGCGGCGGCGGCGCTGAATGGGGTCAGCATCAGCGCCCTGCACAGCCTGGTGCGCCTGCGCGCGCACGAGAACCGCCGCCTCGGTCCGCCCGACTGGGTCGCGGTCAAGAAGCAGCTGGTCGAGACCGATGCCTCCGGCCTGGTCGAGTTCATCGACTCGAAGAAGTCGCTCGCCCAGTACCACGCGCAGGAGGCGCTCAAGGCCTGGCTGCGGCAGGACATCGCGCTGTGGAACGCCTCCGACCTGCGCGCCCTGCCGATGGGCTACCTGCTCTGCGGCCCGGTCGGCACCGGCAAGACCTTCCTGGTTGAGTGCCTGGCCGGCGAGGCCGGCGTGCCTGTGGTCAAGCTGAAGAACTTCCGCGACCGCTGGGTCGGCTCCAGCGAGGGCAACCTGGAGAAGATCTTCCGCCTGATCCGGGCGCTCGGCCGTTGCATGGTCTTCATCGACGAGGCCGACCAGGCGCTCGGCAAGCGCGACTCGGGCAGCGGCGATTCCGGCCTGTCGGGGCGCCTGTACTCGATGATCGCGCAGGAGATGAGCCAGTCGTCCAACCGCGGCCGGATCATGTGGATCCTGGCCTCGTCGCGGCCCGACCTGATCGAGGTCGATCTCAAACGACCCGGTCGCGTCGACGTGAAGATCCCGCTGCTGCCGACCACCACCGCGGCGGAAAGCGCGGGCCTGCTCAATGCCTTGCTTGGTCGCTTCGACATCGCGCCCGGCGCGGAGGCCCTGCTGCCGCTCCCGCTGCCGACCCTGCTCACGCCGGGCGCGGCCGAGGCGCTGGCGGTGAAGACCTACCGCCAGGTGCGCACCGCCAACCAGTCCGTGACCGAGGCCCTGGGCGCCGCGCTGAAGGGCTACCAGCCCCCGGTGCCCTCCGACGTGATGGACTTCCAGATGCGCATCGCGATCCGCGAGGCGACCGACATCCAGTTCGTGCCCGAGTCGCTGCGGCACCTGGCGGCGGCGGGCTAGGGCCGTGTGCCGTGCGCTCCGCAACGTTTCCTTCGCCGTTCGTGGTGAGGAGCCGTCGAGGCGTCCGCGCAGCGGACGAACGAGAGGGCGTCTCGAACCATCCGTCGCAAGGCTTGGTGCATCCTCGCCCGCTTTGCCGTCGGCACTGGCGATGGCCCCTTGGCGATCACTTCATCGACCGACACTGACGTGAGATGAGCAAGCCCAAGCCCTCCTACGTCTGGGCCGCCTTCAACGCGCGGCCGCTGGGCATGCCGATCCCGCCCAACTGGTTCGGCCTGGCGGCCTTTGCCCTGCTCGGCGCCCTGGTCAGTCCGGGCTTCCTGCTGATCGGCGCCGGGCTGGAAGCGGCTTACCTCTGGGGCCTGTCGCGCAGCGCGCGTTTCCGCAAGACGGTGGACGCGGCCAACTGGCAGGCCGATCCGGTCGACCAGCGCTACCAGCAGCTGCTCGACCAACTCGACAAGGGCGCACGCCTGCGCCAGGCCCAGGTCGAGACGCGCGCCTCCGACATCCTGCGCGGGCTGCAGGCCTCGCCGCTGATGAGCGGGCATTCGGACAGCCTGGAGCAGCTGGTCTGGCTGCACCTGCGCCTGCTCGCGGCGCGCGCCAGCATCGCGCGCGTGGTGGAGACGGCGAAATCGGAAAGCGCAGGGCTCGCCGCGCAGGAGGAGCAGATCGTCGCTCGCCTGCAGGCGCAGGATCTGAGCCCCGAGCTGCGCCGCAGCCTGGAGCAGCAGAAGGCCGTGATCGACCAGCGCCAGGCCGCGCACGAGGACGCCGCGCGCCGGCATGAGCACATCGAGGCCGAGCTCTCGCGCATCGACCAGCAGATGGCCCTGATCCGCGAGCAGACCCTGCTGGCCTCGAACCAGGACGACCTCGGTGGCGCGCTCGACGCGCTCTCGGCTTCGTTCAACGAGGCCAACCGCTGGCTGTCTTCGCAGCGCGACCTGCTTGGCGCCTTCGACAGCCTCGAACCGCAACGCCTGCCCGAGCGCGTCCTGCGCCGGGCCTCGCCACCCCCGATCCAGCGCGTAGGAGAGTCGCAATGATCCGATCCCGAATCCCGCGATCGCAGGCCGGCAGCGCCGCCGGCAAGTTCATCACCCTGCTGCTGGTGCTGGGCCTGATCGGCCTCGGCGTCTGGCTGGTCAAGGACGATCTGCTCGGCGGCGGCGACGGTGGTGGCGGCACCCCGATCGGCAACCTGATCAAGGGCGAGACCGAGGTGCCCGACGCGATCGAGCCGCTGCTGACCCTGCCGCAGCTGGCGCCGCCGGCCACCTACCAGTCGGCCGACGGCATCATCGACGTCGACATCAGCGAGTACGCCGGCTATGCCGGCCTGATCCTGGCCAACGGCGGCCTGCAGCCGAATCCGGAGTCCTTCTTCGCCAAGAACTACGGTTTCCAGGTGCGCCTGACCATCAGCGAAGAGGAAGGCTGGAACAAGATCAACAACGGCCGCGTCGCGGCCTCGGCCACCACGGCCGACGTGCTCTCGGTGCTGGGCCGCCAGTTCGAGGTCACGGTGCCGGTGCAGATCGGCTTCTCGCGCGGTGCCGACATGGTCGTGGTCGATGCCGGCATCGCCAGCATCAACCAGCTCAAGGGCAAGGTGCTGGCGTCCTCGCAGTTCAACGAGGCCGAGTTCTTCATCCGCTACCTGGCCTCCGAGGCCGGTGTCCCGGTCACGGTGCTGCGCGATCCCGACGCGCGTCCGGGCGAGGGCGAGCTTGGCCTGGTGTTCTACGAGGATGCCTTCGTCGCCTGCGATGCCTACGAGGCCGAACTGGGCAGCCGCAGCCCGCGTCTGAATGGCTGCGTCGGCTGGTCGCCGCGCACCGACGAGGTGGTCGAGGCCTCCGGCGGCAAGGCCAAGGTGCTGGTCAGCAACCGCAACCTGCTGATCGTGGCCGACATCCTGCTGCTCAACCGCGGCTTCGCGCAGGCCAATCCCAAGATCGCCAAGGGCCTGGTGCACGGCCTGCTCGAAGGCAACGCGCGGGTGCGAGCCAACCCGGCCTCGCACTCGGAAGCCATCGGCAAGGCCTTTGGCTGGAGCGTCGAGGAAACCCGCGCCGAGCTGGCCAAGATCCACTTCTCCAACCTGCCCGAGAACCTCGCCTTCTTCGAGGGCACGATCGATGCCGCCGGCAGCTTCAACGGCATTTTTCAATCCGCGGTGCTGGCCTACGGCAACTTGATCAAGAACCCGGCCGATCCGGAGCGCTACGTCGACACCAGCCTGCTCAAGGAACTGCAAGCCGAAGGCCTGTATGCGGACCAGACCGTCGCGATCGCGCCGATCCGTACCGGTGCGGCGGTCTCGCTCGAGGGCGACGCCCTGCTGAGCAAGGACATCCGCTTCTTCTTCCAGCCCAACTCGGCCCAGCTCGACGAGAGCGCGCAGGAAAACGCCGGCTACCTCGACACGATCAAGAACTTCCTGCAGGTGAGTCCCGGTTCGATCGTGCTGCTGCGCGGTCACGTCGACGACGCGCGCGTGGCCGAGTTTCGC
>JANJTY010000276.1 GCA_024710865.1 Lysobacteraceae bacterium
GTACGACCCGGCCAGCAGCGGCCAGGGCCTGTACCTCGATTTCCTGCCCGAGGCCGATCTGGTCAGCGGCGCCTGGTTCACCTATGGCGAGGACGGCGGCACCGATCGCGCCCAGCAGCGCTGGTTCACCCTGGTGGGCGAGACCGAATCGGGCGCCGCCGAGGTGCGGCTGGATGTACGGCGCCAGTCCGGCGGCCGTTTCGCGCAAGGTCCGGCGGTGCCGTCCGAAACGAGCGGCGAGGCCTGGCTGCGGCTGACGAGCTGCGATCGTGCGGTGCTGAGCTACGCGATCGGGCGCGAGGACGGCAGCTCACTGGACGGCGAGATTCCTCTGCGGCGACTGACGCCGGCGGCGCTGCCCTGCGCGACCGGTTCTGGCGCAGGCACGGCGCAGGTCGCGCCGGCGCACGCAACGGTCGGCGAGACGGATCCGGCCGCATCCTCCAGCGGCTTCTGGTACGACCCGGCCGCCGCCGGCCAGGGCCTCGCGGTCGAATTCCTCGGCGAGGACGGCTTCGCCGCGGCCTGGTTCACCTTCGATCCCGACAGACAGGCCGACGATCCCGATGCGCAGCACTGGTTCACCCTGGTCGGCACACGCGATGCCGACAGCGGTGCCTACGAAGTCCAGATCCTGCGCAGCATCGGCGGCAGCTTCGCCGGCGAGCCCACGCGCAACACCTACCGCGTGGGCGAGGCCACGCTCGAACTCTCGGCCTGCGACCGCGCATTGCTCGACTACCGCTTCGACGCCAGCGACTACGCCGCGGCCTTCGCCGGGCTGGAGGGGCAGATCGCGCTGAGGCGGCTCGGGGTCTGCGCGAACTGACCGCCGGATTGCGAGTAACCCACGTGTGGACCTCATCCCTGGCTGGCACGACCACGCGCGCCGTCTGCGGTGAAGGGGGCTTCCCCGGCCCTCGTGCCGTCTCCCTGCATGGCCCCTGTGACGTTCGCCGGCATCCTGGCTCTAACCCATTCGCTTGGGTGCATCGGCACTTACCCATCCGACCGAGCCCTGCTCAATCGAGCACCAACCGACCCAGAGTACACGCCGCATGAATCCCTCGATCCCGCACGCGTTGCCATCGCGCACTGCCGCCTGCATCCAGCGAGGCGCACGTCTTCCTGTCCTGTTGCTGCTTGCATCACTGCCCTGCTCCGCCGCGCAGACGGACTGGCAGCACCGCTTACCCTCGTTCCAGGCCGAGCCGGACGGCGGGGCCCTGGTTCGCGCCCTCCCTGAGGGCGGCTTCCTGCTCAGCAGCCAATCGCATGCCTCCGCCCGCTTCGATGACGCGGGCAACTTCGTCGCATGGATTGCCACTCCGGGCCATTTCGATTCCATCGGGAATGGCGTGGTGCATGGCGGAGCCTGGAGTCCCGACATCGTCGGCCTCGACTACTACACGCTCCCCAGCCCCGCGCGCCTGTGCCGGCGCGATGTCGATGCGGCCACCGGACTGGAAAGCTGGCGCCTGGATCCGTGGGCCGCCTCGCATGCGCCGCTCCACACCGGGCTCGCAGGGCGGCTCGACGCGGGTGGCGGAACCTGGGCGGCTCTTCGTGATCCAGCCGAGGACTTCGACCTGCGCGTCGTCCGCCTGGGCCCGGATTGCGCCCCGACCGACACCCTCCGGGAATTGCCGAACCACGACTGGCCGACACTCGCCAACGATCCCAGCCGGCGCGGTGCGTATGCGCTGTTTCATTCGCGGGGTGCCGCACCGAAATGGATGCCCGCCGCCCCGCCCACATCGAGCGAACTGGTGCGCATCGGACCCGATGGCATCGAGTGGAGTGTGCCCATCGACGTGGACGGTTGGCCCAGGCTGCGGGTCACGCAGGCCGGCGATGCGTTGGTCGAGGTCGACGACGGCTGGCTGCGATTCTCGCCCGATGGCCAGCTTCGCCACGTTCTGCCGGCAACCGGCTGGCTCGACGACGGCGAGGCGCTGTGGATCGGCACCAGCGCGGGCCTGGACCGGATCGGACCGGACAGCACGGTCGAACGCAGCGACCCACTGCCGATCACCCAGGCGCCGCATCCCCTCGCCAGCATCCCGCGCAGCGCCTCGGATCGCATCTGGACCAGCCGGGAAGCCGGTGCGCAGGGCGAAACGGCCTGGATCGCGCGGGACGAGACGGGCGTGCACCGCATCGTTCGATTCCTTCCCAGCGGCTGCATGCCCCAGCTGCAGCTGTCGCGACAGACCCTGCTCGCGCTCTGCAGCGGCGCAGACGCAAACGGCTTCAGGGTGCTGGTGGGCAACGACGCCAGCGCGGATCGCGGCGTTTCCTGGCCAGCCGTCACGCTACCGGGCGACCTGCTGGCACAGCATGCGGATGCCTGGGGAAGCCAGGTTCTGCTGCGCGACCCTACCGGCGAGATCCAGCTTGTTGCACTCGATCGGGACGGCCAGGCGATCTGGGATGGTTTCTCAACGCTCGATCCCGCCTTCTCGGGAAACTTCCCCTGGACCATCGCCACGGGCGCCGATCGCATCTGCGTCGCGGCCCGAAAGCCCCTGGAGACGTCGGCCAGCCTTCTTCAATGCATGGCGCGGCAAACCGGGCTAGCGCTGTTCGACCCCATCACCGCGGCGTCAGTTGGCCCCGCCAATGCCTCGGTCGCGGCCGATGGCAGCCTGCTCAGATTCGGAGACGGGCGCGTCTGGCGGGTCGAATCCGACGGAACCGTGGTCGAGGCCGATGCCCCCGAGGACGCCGCCCAGCTGGCCTTCGAGCTCTCCGCGCAGCTGGCGAGCGGCGAGGTGCTGGTGCCGAGGTATGTGGAATGGCGCGCCCGGGAGGTGGTCGTGTTCGGGCGGGATGGCGCCGAGCGCCGCCGCATCGCTATTCCGCAGGATGTTGCGCCCGGCACGCAATCGGCCGGCCTGATCGGCCACCCGGACGGCGGCTGGATGCTGACCGGCGGCGATGGCGACGGCATCCGTTTCCTGCGCTTCGATGACCAAGGGAGCGTGTCCTGGAGCACCCGCCAGTCCGGCTTCAGTTCTGCGCACATCGATGTCGCCGTCGGCGACGGATTCTGGACAGTACTCGAGCAGTTTCCCTATCGCGACCGCGTGCTGCTGGCGCTGGACGACGCGTCCGGAGACGAGCGCTGGCGTCACACCCTTCGACTGGGCGCCGAGCCCTGGTTTCGCGCGCACGGCTGGCAGCCCGAGGTGTTCGCGTCCGGTTCCGATCTCGCACTGGTGTTCGCCCCGGTGCAGGACAGCGATGCCTACCATCCGCGCCCGCTGCCGCCGGTGATCGAGTGGCGGTCAGGCGCGACTGGACGGTTGCTCGATCGCAGCGTGCTGCGTGAGTTCGAATCCCTGGACGCGGCAACGGCGGGATCCTCGGGAGCGGTCCTGCTCAGCGCCACCCGACGCACCACGCAGGGCGTCGAGCACGTGCTGAACGCGCTGCGAGCCGATGCCTTCGAGGACCAGTCCGCCCCCATCGCCCAACCCGGCCTGCGCGGCACCTGGTACGACCCGGCCAGCAGCGGCCAGGGCCTGTACCTCGATTTCCTGCCCGAGGCCGATCTGGTCAGCGGCGCCTGGTTCACCTATGGCGAGGACGGCGGCACCGATCGCGCCCAGCAGCGCTGGTTCACCCTGGTGGGCGA
>JANJTY010000277.1 GCA_024710865.1 Lysobacteraceae bacterium
GCAGGGCAGCGGGCGGGTCGCGGTGCGGATCGAGGCCGAGGTGCCGAGCGAACAGCTCGGCATAGCTGAGCGCCTCCACCCGCGCCGCGCGCCCGACCAGCGCCAGCGCGCCCTGCACCAGTTCGGCCGTCTCCTGCATCAGGCGGCGGTGGTCCCAGCCGACCCGATACCACTCCAGCATCGTGAACTCGGGATTGTGCCGCCGCCCCGCCTCGCCATTGCGGAACACCCGGCCCAGCTCGTAGCAGTCGCCGATGCCGGCGGCAAGCAGGCGCTTGAGCGGGAACTCGGGCGAGGTGCGCAGCCAGCGCCGGCGCGCACCGGCGCTGACGGGGCCGTCGAAGTCGAGCCGGAAGCTCTCGATGTTGGGCTCGGTGTTGCCGGCAGCCGAAAGGATCGGCGTCTCCACCTCCAGCACGCCGCGCGCGTGGAAGAACTCGCGCACGTGCCGGTTCAGCGCCGCGCGCAGGGCCAGGGCGCGCGCGGCGGCGGTTGGAGGCCAGTCGCTGCCGGTCTCAGGCGCCATTCGGATCGTCGAGGAACGCCAGCAGGCGCGCCTCGTCCCACACCGGCACGCCGAGTTCGTTGGCCCTGTCGAGCTTGGAGCCAGCCGCTTCGCCTGCAACCACGAAGCTGGTCTTCTTCGAGACGCTGCCGGCAACCTTGGCGCCGAGGGCTTCGAGGCGCGCCTTGGCCTCGTCGCGCGTCAGGCCGGACAGGGTGCCGGTGAGCACCACGCTCTGGCCCGCCAGCGGCAGGGCCTCGCCCGCTTCCGGCGCGGCGGCGATGAGTTCGCCCTGCAGGGCCTCGGCGGCGCGCAGGCGCGGGCCCCAGTGCGGATCCTGCAGCAGTGCCTGCACTGCGGCGACCGCGGCCGAGTCGGCATCGAAGCCACCCGCTGCAGTCATCTCGTCGAGGCGGGTGAAACGCTCGCCCAGGCGCGTCAGCGAGGTCTCGCCCACGCCCTCCAGCGGTGCGCCCAGGGCCTTGGCCGCACGCAATAGACCGGCCAGTTTCAGACCCGCGGCGAAGCCCGGATCGGGTGCACTGGCCTCGACCTCGACGCCCTGCGCCAGCAGCGCCTCGATCACCTCTTCGTTGTGCGGCTGGGCGAAGAAGGCAGCGACCGAAGCAGCGACTTTCGGCCCGACATCGGGCACGGCCAGCAGCACCAGCGCGTCGGCGCGGCGGATGCGGTCGAGGCTGCCGAAGGACCGCGCCAGGGCCTTGGCGGTCTCCTCGCCGATCTGCAGGATGCCGAGCGCGAAGAGCAGGCGTTCGAGCTTGACGCGGCGGCGCGCGTCGATGGCATCGACCAGGTTCTCGGCCCAGCGGCTGGCGACCTTGCCGGCCTTGAGCGTTTCCGGCGTGGTGCCGTCGCGCTCGTGCGCCCTGGCCCGCATCGCCTGCAGTGCAGCGACGTCGAGCCGGTAGAGGTCGGCCACGTTGGCGACAAAGCCAAGATCGACCAGGTCGTCGCACAGGCGCTCGCCCAGGCCCTCGATGTCGAGCGCGCGGCGCGAGGCGAAGTGGCGCAAGGCCTCCTTGCGCTGCGCCGGGCAGAACAGGCCGCCGCTGCAGCGCGCCACCGCCTCGCCCTCGGGCCGCACCACGCGCGAACCGCATTCCGGGCAGGCCTCGGGCAAGCGCCAGGGTTGCGTGCCGTCGGGCCGCCGCTCCAGCACGACCTTCGCCACCTCCGGGATCACGTCGCCGGCGCGGCGCACGATCACCGTGTCGCCCACCCGTACGTCCAGGCGCGCGATCTGGTCGGCGTTGTGCAGCGTGGCGTTGGTGACGGTGACGCCGGCCACCTGCACCGGCGCCAGGCGTGCCACCGGCGTGATCGCGCCGGTGCGGCCGACCTGCACGTCGATGGCCTCGACCGTGGTCAGCTCCTCCTGCGCCGGGTACTTGTGCGCGATGGCCCAGCGCGGCGCGCGCGAGACGAAACCCATCTGGCGCTGCTGGTCGAGGCGGTCGAGCTTGTAGACCACGCCGTCGATGTCGAAGGGCAGCGCATCGCGCTGCGCGCCGATGCGGGCGAAGTAGGCGAGCAGGCCGTCGGCGCCACGCGCCACCGCGTTCAGGGGACAGATCGGGAAGCCGAACGCGCGCAGCTCCGCCAGCACCTCGCTGTGGCGTGGCGGCGGTTCCCAGCCCTCGACCGCGCCCAGGGCATAGGCAAAGAACGAAAGCCGGCGGCGCGCGGTGATCGCGGGATCGAGCTGGCGCAGCGAGCCCGCCGCGCCGTTGCGCGGATTGGCCAGCACCTTCTCGCCGTGCTCGCGCGCCCAGGCGTTGTAGCGCTCGAAATCGGCGTGCGACAGGTAGACCTCGCCGCGCACCTCCAGCACCGCGGGCGCCTGCCCGCGCAGGTGCAGCGGAATGGCGCGGACGGTGCGCAGGTTGGCGGTGACGACCTCGCCCACCGCGCCGTCGCCGCGGGTGGCACCGCGCACGAACGCGCCCGCCTCGTAGCGCAGGCTGATGGCCAGGCCGTCGAGCTTGGGCTCGACCGAAAACTCGGGCTCGCGATCGTCGGTCTCGCGCACGATGCGCGCGACGAACTCGCGCACCTCGTCCTCGCTGAAGGCGTTGCCGAGCGAAAGCATGGGAATCGCGTGGCGGACCTCGGCAAACTCGCGCGCCGCCGTGCCTCCCACGCGCCGCGACGGCGAATCGTCGCTGGCCAGTTCCGGATGCGCCGCCTCCAGCGCCTGCAGCTCGCGCAGCAGACGGTCGTACTCGACATCCGGAATGCTCGGATCGTCCAGCACGAAGTAGCGGTGGTTGGCCTCCTCGATCAGCCGGCGCAGCTCGAGGACGCGGGTGGCGGGGTCGGTGGCCTGGCTCATGGGTGGGTGCGGGTTATTGGACGTGATCGATCGGTCCGGGGAGAGCCCTCTTGCCACGGATGAACACGGATAAACACGGATTCAGAAGCAAGGCAGCCTTCATTGCGGCAGAGCTGGGGGTCGCGTTCCATCGAGACGCCCTGCGCGCTGATCGCGAGATGCGCCGGTCCAGGACCCAATCTTCGCTCTCAATCCGTGTTCATCCGTGTTCATCCGTGGCCAATAAGCGGCTCCGGACGCGTCACCAGCCGCGCTTGAGCGCGTCGCGCTCCTGCGCGCGGTCGAAGGCGCGCAGTTCGTCGCGCAGCTGCTGCATGCGCGGGCGGCTCAGGGTGTTGCGGTCCTCGTCCAGCACCAGGCCGTCGAGCAGCTCGGCCATGCGCTGCGCGGCGGGCAGCATCATGTCCCAGCCGTCGAGGGCGGAGACCGGCCCCGGCAGGGTCATGAAGAAGCTCAGGCCGGGCGTTTCCAGCTGGTCCAGCGAGGCCATGTCGAAGCTGCCCGGCTTGACCATATTGGCCACACTGAACACCGGCCCGGCTTCGGGTTTGCCGTCGACCAGGCGGTGGAAGATGTTCATCGCGCCGAAATCGAGCCCGACCTTCTCGGCCGCCACCGCGATGTCGTCGCCGCGGAACAGATGCCCGGCGCGCGCCGCCACGAACAAGGTGACGATGCGCTGGAAGTCGGGCCGCGGCGCGCCGGCTGCGGGTTTGCGTGCGGCCGGGCCGGCATCCGCCGCGCGCGCGTCGCCGACGGGCCGGCCCAGGGCCTGTTCCAGCAGCTGCAGCTCGGACTGCAGGGCGTCCTCATCCACCGCGTCCTCGCGCCGCAGGCTGAGGTCGGGCTCGCGCCGATCGCCGCCGCGCTCCGACGCCGCGCCGCGCCGCGTCTGCTCCGGCTTGGATGGGCGACCCATCCAGTAGACGAGGAACAGCAGCACGAGGCCGGCGATGGCCAGCGGGATGCCGATGGCGGGATTCCAGCTCAGATCCATTGACGGGTTTCCGGACGTTGTCTTGGTGCGGGCGCGGACATCCGCCCGATGCGGAGCATTCTAGCGGCTCAGGCGGCGCCGGCCAGTCGCGCCGCCTCGGCCAGGTCGACCTGCACCAGGCGCGAGACGCCCGGCTCGCGCATGGTCACGCCGCAGAGCTGCTGGGCCGCCTCCATCGTGGCCTTGTTGTGGCTCACGAACAGGAACTGCACCTTCTCGCTCATCTCGCCGACCATGGCGCAGAAGCGGCCGACGTTGGCCTCGTCCAGCGGCGCGTCGACCTCGTCCAGCAGGCAGAACGGGGCCGGATTGAGCTGGAAGATGGCGAACACCAGGGCCACGGCGGTCAGCGCCTTCTCGCCACCGGAGAGCAGCGAGATGTTGGAGACGCGCTTGCCCGGCGGGCGCGCCATGATCGAAACGCCGGTGTCGAGCAGGTCGTCGCCGGTGAGTTCGAGGTAGGCGTGGCCGCCGCCGAACAGGCGCGGGTACAGCTCCTGCACGCCGGCGTTGACGCGGTCGAAGGTGTCCTTGAAGCGGCCGCGCGTTTCCTTGTCGATCTTGCGGATCGCTTCCTCCAGCGTCTCCAGCGCGGTGCTGAGGTCGGTGTGCTGCGCGTCCAGGTATTCCTTGCGCTTGGACTGCTCGCCGTACTCGGAGATGGCCGCCAGGTTGACCGGCTCGAGGCGGCGGATGCGCTGCTCGATCTCGGCCAGGCTGCGGCGCCAGTCGTCCGGATCGGCCTGCGCCGGCAGCTCGGCCAGCAGCGCCTGCATCTCCAGGCCGCTTTCGACGATGGCTTCGGACAATCCCTGTTCGCGCAACGCGAGAGCCTGCTCCTCCAGGCGCAGCCCGGCGAGCTTTTCGCGCAGGGCCAGGGCCTGCTGATCGAAGGCCTGGCGCTGCTGCTCGTAGCGGCGCAGTTCGGCCTCGATGCCCTCGACCGCGGAGCGCGCGGCGCCGAGGTCCTTCTCCACCAGCACGCGCTGGTCGAGGCAGGTCTGGCGCTCGGCTTCGAGCCGCTGCATCGGATCCGCACCGGCCTCGTGCTGGGCCGCGAGCTGATCGCGCCGGGCCTGCAGCTGGGCCTTCTGCGTGTTCAGGCGCGACACCGCCTGGACCAGGGAGTTGAGCTGGGTGCGGCGCGTCTCCAGCGCGATGGCGAGCTGGTGCGAGCCTTCCTTGGCCTGCAGCGCGGCCTGGCGCGTGGCGTCGCGGCGGGCGCTGAGGCGCTCGCGCTCGTCCTCCAGCGCCATGCGCTGCTCTTCCAGCACGCCCATGCGCTCGAGCGCGGTCTCCAGCCGGCCGCGCGCGGCGGACGCCTGCTCCTGCGCCTGCGCCAGGGTTTCGGAAATCTGCGCCGACTCGGTGTCGATCCGCGCCAGGCGCGTGCTGGCGGCTTCCAGCTTGCCCTGGTGGCTCTGGATCTGGCCGGAGAGCTCGGCCACGTTGCGGTGGGTGAGGTAGAGCGTGCGCTGCGCGTCCTCGCGCGCCTGCTCGGCTTCCAGCAGGGCGTCCTTGAGTCCGGCCTGGCGCTCGGCCAGGGCTTCCTCGGCCTCGCCGAAGCGTGCGATCTCCTCGCGCACGGCATGAATCTCGCGCTCGCGCGCCAGCGCGCCGCGGTGCGCGTCGCCGCCGCGTTCGACCCGCGCCCAGCCGGCCCCAAAGCATTCGCCGCCGCGGGTGATGATCCATTCGCCCGCGGCGAGCGCGGCCAGGCCGGCCGCCGCCGCTGCCGCATCCTCGACCGCGCGGATCGGCGCAAGCAGGCGCCGCACCGCGGCCGGGCCGCGGGTCAAGGCGGCGAGCGAGCCGGCCGGCGCGTCGAACTCCGCATCGCCTGCATCGAGCAGGGCCACCTTGCCCTCGGCCAGCGCCGTCAGGGCCTCGGCGTGCTCGGCGCTGCGCTCGACCAACACGGCCTCGAGCAGCAGTCCGAGCACGGACTCCACCGCGCCCTCCCAGCCGGCCTCGACCTCCAGCACTTCGCCGAGCCGCTGGCGCGCGTCCAGGCCGCGGCTGCGCAGCCAGTCGAGTCCGGCGCCGCCTTCCTGGCCCAGGGCCGCGTGCTGCAGGGCTTCGAGCGAGGCCAGCCGGCCGCGCGCGGCCTGCTCCTGCTTGCGCAGTTCCGACAGCTCCTGCTGCTGCGCGCGCTGCTGCTCCTGCACGTCGGCGACGCGCTGCTTGCGCGCCTCCAGCGCATCGCCCAGCTCGTCGAGCTTGAGCCGCCCGGTCTCGTGCTCGGCCTGCATCTCGGCGTAGCGCTGCTCCAGTACGGCGAGATCGAGCCCGGAACGTTCGCCGCGCAGGTTCTCCAGCCGGCGCCCCAGCTCCAGGCCCTGCTTGTCGAGGAAGTCGATGCGGGTGCGCTCGACCTCGGCCGCGCGCGCGGCCTCGCCGGCGGCGCGGCTGTGTTCGGCGAAGCGCGCCTGCCAATCGGCCAGGGCCAGCTCGGCATCGCGCAGGGCCTGCGCCGTTTCGCGCTCGGCCTCGCTGGAGGTGGCGAGATCGGGCGCCACGGCCTGGATCTCGGCTTCGAGCTGGGCCAGCTGGGTCTCGTCGGTTTCGAGCTGGGCGATGACCTCGGCCCAGGCCGTCTCGACCTCCTCGCGCGCGCGCTGGGCGCGGCTGGCGAGTTCGCGCTGGTGCTGGATCTGCTGCTCGACCCGGGCCAGCTCGGCCGCGACGCGGTAGACCTCGCCCTGGGCCTTGCCCAGCACCTCGTTGGCCTCGACCTGCTGCGCGCGGCAGGTCTCGATCTGGGCCTCGGCCTCGCGCTGCGCCGCGATCCTCTGCTCCAGCGCGGTTTCCTGCTGCGACAGGCCATGGCGCAGGTCGGTGAGCTGGAGGTCGATGCGGCGGTATTCGAGCGCCTTGAGCTCGGCGTCCTTGCGCCGCTGGTCTTCCTTCAGGGCCTGGTACTGCTCGGCCGCGCGCGCCTGGCGCTTGAGGTGCTCGAGCTGCTTGTCGACCTCCTCGCGCACGTCGTTCAGGCGGTCGAGGTTCTCGCGCGTGTGGCGGATGCGGGTCTCGGTCTCCTTGCGCCGCTCCTTGTACTTGGAGATGCCGGCGGCCTCCTCCAGGAAGATGCGCAGGTCCTCGGGCCGGGCCTCGATCACCTGCGAGATCATGCCCTGCTCGATGATCGAGTAGCTGCGCGGTCCGAGGCCGGTGCCGAGGAAGAGGTCGGTGATGTCGCGCCGGCGGCAACGACCGCCGTTGAGGTAGTACGCCGACTGGCCGTCGCGACTGACGCTGCGCTTGACCGAGATCTCGTTGTAGCTGGCGTATTCGCCGGTGATGGTGCCGTCGGAGTTGTCGAAGATCAGCTCGACCGTGGCGGTTCCCACCGGCTTGCGCGAGTTCGAGCCGGAGAAGATCACGTCGGTCAGGCTGTCGCCGCGCAGGCGGCTGGCCGAGCTTTCACCCATCACCCAGCGCACCGCGTCGATGATGTTGGACTTGCCGCAGCCGTTCGGCCCGACCACCCCGGTCATGTTGGTGGGCAGGTGCAGCGTGGTCGGGTCCACGAAGGACTTGAAGCCGGACAGCTTGATCGTGCTGAGGCGCATGGGGTCGGGCGTGCGGACGACGAGGGAAAGCTCCCGCGGGCCAGGCTGCGCGTGGCGGCGGAAGATCGGCGCAGTGGAGCGGACCAGCCGTTCCGGCGGGCGGGAACGGCGTGAACCGGCCGGCCGCGGGGCGCGCGCGAGTATAGCACCCGTCCTGCCGCGCCCCGGCGCACGTGCAGCTTCAGACAAAAGGTGGACGTTGCATCCCAAGATGCTGAATTCGTGAAACTTATGAGTGCGAACCGCACGCCGGGCACGCGGGATCGGGACGCAGGCCGAACTCGCGGAAGCCCATGTCCAGCGCGTCGACGTT
>JANJTY010000359.1 GCA_024710865.1 Lysobacteraceae bacterium
CAGCCCAGCAGCTTCTCGATGTCCTTCTCGATCTTCTCCGGCGTGTCGGTCGGCGCGTAGCGCTTGATGACCTTGCCTTCGCGGTCGGTGAGGAACTTGGTGAAGTTCCACTTGATGCCTTCCGTGCCGAGGAAGCCGGACTTCTCGCTCTTCAGCCACTGGAAGAGCGGATGCGCCTTCGGGCCGTTGACGTCGATCTTCGAGAACATCGGGAAGCTCACGTCGTAGCTGAGCGAGCAGAAGTTCTTGATCTCGGCCTCGTCGCCCGGCTCCTGGTGGCCGAACTGGTCGCAGGGAAAGCCCACGACGACGACGCCCTTGTCGTGGAAGCGGCGCCAGAGGGCTTCGAGCCCCTTGTATTGCGGCGTGAAGCCGCATTTCGAGGCGACATTGACGATCAGGAGGGCCTTGCCCTCGAACTCGCGCAGCGAGCGCTCGACACCGTCGATGTCGTGCGCGGAAAAGTCGTAGGCGGTGGTCATGGCTGGCGGGGCTGATGGGGACGGTCGGCCTTGAAGGGTACACCGCCGCGCCCTGGTCCGGTCACGTCCCCGGCCCCGTCCGACGTCAGCCGCGTACGGCGCAGCGCAGGCGTCGCCGATTCCGGCCCCAGGTCGCGGCGACGTCTGATCCGTTCGGGGACGGATCAAGCAAATCATGAAGTTGCAGGAGGGCACTGGGTGCACCATGGGGATCGCCTGCCCCTGCGTTCGAGGTGATAACGCATGCGCTTGACGCGGACGCGCATTACGCATCTGATCTACGGGCCAATTCGGCCTCAGGGGGGAGGTCACCGGTGCAAACGCTTGCGCGCGTCATTCTTTTTCTGTGTCTGAGTTGGGTCGTTGACGTCGGGGCGAGCGCCCTGCCGGAGGAGGCGCCCGACTGGCGCCAGCAGGCGCTGGACGCGGTGCGCGAAGGCGCGGAGGCACAGCTCGCGACCGCGGACGCTGTGACGACTGGAACGGACGCGGCGTGGTCGATCTCGGGCCGGCTGTATCTCGCAGGCCGTCTCATCGCCCACGAAGCCGCGATCGGGGCGACCCTCGAAGCGGCAGCCCGCCGCGTGGGCGCGCGCGTGGCCACCGCAGTACCACCCGAATCGCTGCGCGCCGGTCGCTTCTTCCTGACGGTCGAAAGCCATCGCGCCTCGGGGTCCCTGGTTGAGTACAAGGGTCGGGCACTGGAGGTGGTCGGCGACGTGACGGTCGTCGACTCCGTCGACCGGGAGCGGATACTGGCCACGGTCCGTGCGCAGCGGGAGTACCTCCTGCGGCAGGTCGACCCGACCCACCATGCGTTCTTCAAGGTCTACAGTGCCCGCCAGGACCGCCGCCAGGAGCGCCTGCGCGTCACGTACACGGCATCCGCCCTGTGGACCTTGCTGCAGATGCGCGATCTGGAACCGGATCCGCGAATCGACGCGCTGATCGAGCCGGTAGCGGGGTTCCTGCTCTCGATGCAGGTCGCCGAGGGCGAGCACGCCGGGGCGTTCCACTATTCCTTCGACCCGCGCACCGGCAAGCGGCGTGATCGGTTCGTCGTGGGCACGGTCTCCAAGACCATCTTCACCCTGCTAGAGCTGCATCGTCGCACGCAGGAGGCACGCTATCTCGAGTCGGCGCGACGCGCCGGAGACTGGCTGCTGACGCGCGTGGACCCGGACGGCAAGGTCATGCCAGTGACGACGCGTGGCCTGGCGAGCGGGGAGTGGAACACCATCACCAAGCAGTCCGTGCTCTACTCGGCCGAGACCCTCAGCGCCCTGTCGCAACTCGCCCGCGTGACCGGGAAGCGCGCCTACCGCCGTGCCGCCACCGCCATCGCGGACCGCCTGATCGAGCAGGGCGAACTCAGCCAGTATGTCTATGGCGACGACTTCCGTCGGCCGAACACGGTCTCGACCAGCTGGGTCGCCATGGCCCTGCTCGATTACACGGCCGTGGTGCCCGACCCGCGGGCCGAACGCACGTTGTTCGCCGTGGCCCACCAGGTCAGGTCGCGGCAGGTCGTCAAGCCGCTGAACCTGCTCGACCACGGACGCTACTTCGACATCTGGGCCAGCAGCGGCAATGGCTGGATGAATGAGGTGCTGGTGCCGGTCTACGAGCGCTGCATCGCCACCGGTCAGCCGCGCTGCGAACTGTTCCGCGCGGCGCTCGATCGGACGGCGCGCTGGCTGATCCAGAACACCTACTCGCACGAGAACAGCTTCCACATCCCGAACCCGGAGCGGGCGTTGGGCGGAGCGATCCGCGACGCCAAGGTCGAGCAGGTCCGCACCGACGCGGTCTGCCACGCGGCCAACAGCCTGATCGGCATGCTCAAGCTTCCGCAGGGCTGAGCAGGCGCGAGCCACCGGTCCGGGGCGGGGCCAGGTGGCGCACTGCGGGCGCAGAGCTCCAGTCCGTGATCGACGGCCAGCCTTGAGTTAACTCAAGGCGCCCCCACAGCGGATGTCGCAGACTCCCGCGAAAGGAATCGATCCCGAGCCATGGCCCTGTTCGCCACCGAAACCGTCCTCGCCGTTCGTCACTGGACGGATGCCTACTTCAGCTTCACCACCACGCGCGACGATGGCCTGCGCTTCGCCAATGGCCAGTTCGTGATGATCGGCCTTGAAGTCCAGGGCAAGCCGCTGCTGCGCGCCTACTCGATCGCCAGCGCGAACTGGGAAGAGCACCTCGAGTTTTTCAGCATCAAGGTGCCGAACGGGCCGCTGACCTCGCGCCTGCAGCACATCCGCGAGGGCGACACCGTGCTGGTCGGCAGCAAGCCCACCGGCACCCTGCTGATCTCGGATTTGCACCCGGGCCGCAACCTGTTCCTGCTCGCCACCGGCACCGGGCTGGCGCCGTTCCTGAGCATCATCAAGGACCCCGAGACCTACGAGCGCTTCGAGCACGTCGTGCTCTGCCACGGCGTGCGCGAGATCGCCGACCTCGCCTACCGCGACTACATCGAGAACGAGCTGCCGCGGCACGAGCACCTCGGCGAGATGATCGCCAAGGGCCTGCGCTACTACCCGGCGGTCAGCCGCGAGCCCTTCCCGCACCAGGGCCGCATCACCA
>JANJTY010000348.1 GCA_024710865.1 Lysobacteraceae bacterium
GATCGTCGACGCCCTCAAGCCCAGCGGCGAAGGCCTGTCCCTGCGCGGTCAGTGCGTAACCCGATGGCTGGCGGTCGAACAGGCGCACCTGCAGCGCCGCTTCCAGACGGCCCAGGCGGCGCAGCACGGTCGAATGGTTGATGCCGAGCTGCTGTGCGGCGGCCCCGACCGATCTTCGCTCGCACACGGCCAGGAACACCTGCAGATCGCTCCAGTCCAGCGGCTGAGGCATGGGTCCCTCCGCAAAAATGCAGATCGCGTCGGCACAGATTGCCAGTTCCGCAGACGCACCGCCGCGCCTAGGGTGGGACACCCCCAAAACCGGAGTCCTGCGCATGTCTGCTCTCCCCTTGCCCGCCTTCCCGCCCGATTCGCCACAGGCCTGGCGCGCCCATCGAGGCGCGGGCATTGCCGGCCTGCGCCGTTTCGCTGTCCGCCGCGAAGCATTGGCCCCCGATGCGGTGCGCGTGCGTGTGCTCGCTGTTTCGCTCAACCAGCGAGACCTGATGCTGCTGGACGGTCGCGGCGGCCCCGAGGGCCGCGAGCTGATCCCGTGCTCGGATGCGGTCGGCGAGGTGGTCGACGTGGGCGAGTCCGTGCGGGGGCTCGCGCCCGGTGACCGCGTGCTCAGCGTGTTCTTCCCGGACTGGCAGGACGGCGCGCCCAGCGCAGCCGTCACCGCACGCGCCCTCGGGGGCTCGCTCGACGGTGTGCTGGCCGACGAGGTGGTGCTGCCAGCTGGCGCCTGGGTGCCGATATCGCGCGAGCTGGATCCGGCCGAGGCCGCGACCCTGAGCTGCGCCGGCGTGACCGCCTGGCATGCCCTGCGTGGTCTCGAGCCGCTGCCGGCCGGTGCCGGCGTACTGGTGCTGGGCACCGGCGGGGTCGCGATCTGGGCCCTGCAGCTGGCCAAGGCCATGGGCCTGCGGGTGGCCGTGGTGTCGTCCGATCGCGCCAAGCTGGAGCGCGCCGAAGCGCTGGGCGCCGATCTGCTGATCGATCGCCAGCGCGAACCGCACTGGGCGCAGGCCGTGCAGCACGCCTGGGGCGGCGTCGAGCGCGTGCTCGACGTGGTGGGACCGGCGACGCTGGCGCAGTCGATCGAGGCCCTGCGCTACGGCGGTAGCGTGGCTGTGATCGGGCGCTTGAGCGGGCACGCGCCGGTCGCGATCGATCCGGCTGCCCTGTTCCTGGCGCAGAAGCGTCTGCACGGCCTGATGGTGGGCAGCCGCGCCATGACCGCCGCACTGGCCGACTTCATCCGCACCGAAGACCTGCGTCCGGTGATCGAACGGGTCTACCCGCGCGAGGGGGTAGGCGACGCCTTTGCGGCGCTGCAGCGCGCCCAGCACGTGGGAAAGCTGGTCGTCGCGCTGGATCCGGCCCGCGGCCCGCGCTGAGCACGCGAGTCTGCCGCGGCCCGGTCCTGACGCTTCTGCGCTCGATCCGCGGCGAGCGCCCGTCGCACCGCCAGCCTGATCGAATCCGCGGCCGCGATCCGAGTTGAGCTTCAGGGGAAAGCTCGGCGGGGAGAGGGAGCCATGACGGCATCCAGGGTCAATCGCATGCGCGTCGCGCCGTCGAAGGCGGGCGCGGCCTGGCTGCAGCCCGAGGGCGGCGCGGCGGTGCCGCTCAAAGCCATCGAAACCCTGCCGGCGCTGGCCTGGCGCTGGAACTACGTGCTGCACAACCGCAGCCGCTGGACCGGGCGCGAGGACGCCCTGCCGCGCCAGCGCAAGGAGGTGGACGACCTGATCGAACGCTTCGGCCTCGGGCCCGATGCGCTGGCGCGCCTGGCCGAAGCCGGGCTGGTGGAGGTCTCCATCCCCTGGCGCGACGAGGAGCGCGACTGGGCCCTGCGCATCCTGCCCTGGGAATACCTGATCGCCGCCGCCACGCGGGATTTCCGCCGTGGTCGCGATGGCGATTTCGCCGTGGTGCGCCACCTGCGCCGACCGACGCCGCGGCGCCCGCGGCCGCGACCGCTGCTGCTCTACGTGCAGAGCGCGCCCGCCGGCGTGGTGGCCGACCGCTTCGACTTCCGCAGCGAGGAACGCCTCGCGGAAGAAGCCGCCAAGGCGCTCGGCCTGGACTTCCAGGTGCTGAAGAATCCCGACTTGCGCCGCCTACGCGAGACGGTGTCGGCGACACGCCCGCGCATCGTGCACGTCGCCGGCGTCGACCTGCACCAGGGCCGTCGCCTGCGCGGCGGCGTGGCGCCCGAAGGTGGCGTCGATCGTCCCGCACGCGAGGACGGCATCGTGCTGCCCGATGCCGAAGGCAGCGAGTCCGAGGCCAGTGCCGCCGAGTTCTCCGCGGCACTGTGCGGCGGCGCCGCGCGCCCCGACCTCATCTGCTTCAACCTGCACCACTCCGCCGCGCGCACCGCCGCGCTCAGCGTGGCCGAAGGCGCCGGCGCCGCGATCGGCTTCCAGGACAGCTTCGACGACGCGCTGGCCGAGCGCTTCTTCTCCACCCTCTACCGCGGCCTCGCGCTGTCGGACGGCGACCTGCCCGCCGCTTTCCGCTTCGCCTGGCGTCAGGTGCGCGAAAGTGGCCGGCCGCTGACCGGCACCGGCCTCGTGCTGTGGAGCGCCAGCGAGATCGCCGCGCCGGGCGCGCGCGTTCGACCCAGCGCCGAGGTCGCTGCCGAGATCGGCACCAAATGGTCCGCCGCCAGCACCCGAACGGTCACGCCCGAATCGGCTCCGCGCGACCTCGCCATCGCGGTGGAGCACGTGCCCGAACTGAACTACTCCATGCTGCACAACGGCCGCCCGCTCTGCCGCAGCTTCCGCATCGACAAGGCCGATCCGTCCATCGGCGAGGTCGCCGGCATCGAGGTCGAAGTCACCCTGCACCTGGGCGGCGAGTCGGCCAGCTACCGCCAGCGCGTCGGCATTCCCGCCACCGCCAACGGCATCGACATCGGCAGCGAGGTGCGCGTCTCGCTCGCCGGCAGCCTCGGCCGCGCCCTGCGCGAGAGCCTTCGCACCAGCCTGCTGATCGAGGTGCGCTTCGGCGCCACGGTGCTGTTCCGCGAGACGCGCTGGGTCAGCCTGCTGGCGGTGGACGAGTGGGAAGACTCCGATACCAACCGCAAGTGGCTGCCGTCCTTCGTGCTGCCGCGCGATCCCGCCGTGGCGCAGGTGATCGACCACGCCCAGCGCTACCTGCAGGCGCTGTGCGACGACCCGACCCAGGGCTTCGACGGCTACCAGTCGGTGCTGCCCGGCGAGGACGGTCCCGACTGCGCCGGCGTCGATCGCCAGGTGCAGGCGATCTGGTGCGCCCTGCTGTACGAGACGCCGCTGTCCTACATCAACCCGCCGCCCAGCTTCACCGACGCCTCGCAGCGCCTGCGCACGCCCAGCGACGTGATCCTCGGCCGCCGCGGCACCTGCATCGACCTGGCCCTGCTGCTGGCCGCCTGCCTCGAATACATCGACGTCCATCCCACCATCGTCCTGCTCAGCGACCACGCCTTTCCCTGCTACTGGCGTTCGAGCGAGGCCTTCGAGGACTTCGCCCTGGCGCGTTCGGAGGCGGTCGGGCGCAGCGGCGCGGACGGGCAGGGCGGCCTGGCCGGCGCGGCCCAGGTCGACAGTTGGTGCTTCCAGCGCGACCACGACCGCGAGGTGATGGGCGAGATCGCCGCCGGCCGCCTGGTCGCGATCGAGTCCACCGGCCTGTGCTGGCGGCACAGCTTCGCCACCGCCTGCGAGCAGGGCTACGCCAACCTCGCGCGCCGCAGCCGCTTCGATTCGATGCTCGACATCCGCGCCGCGCGCATCGACCGCGCCGCGCGGGTCACGCCGCTGCCGCTGCTGCGCACGGAGGCCAGGGCATGAGCCAGCAATCGATCCAGCAGGCGCGCCGCGCCCTGGCCCAGATCGCGGGCGAGGCCGAATCGCTGCAGGTGTACGGCGGCGATTCCAGCGCCGAGGCCTTGCCCGGCACCGCCGCGCGGCGTCGCGCCACCCGCCGCGGCCAGGCCGATCCGGTGCACCGCGCCGCGCTCTACCTCAACGACGAGGGCGTGCTGGAATGGCGCCTCGATCCGCAGCCGCCGCGCGCCCAGGCCGGTCGCCGCGCCCGCGCCGCCGCCGGCGACACCGCGGGCGAGCTGGTCGACCTGTTCGAGTTCGAAGCCCTTGGCGGCAACCAGGTCGCGGACTTCCTCGCCCGCCTCGACCAGCGCCTCAACCCGCGCGCCACGCACCGCCTCTGGCGCCTGCGCCCCGACGCCGGCGGCCTGCCGCGCTACGAAGCCGTGAGCGAAGCGCCGAGCGGCAACAAGCGCCGCCTGCTGCTGGTGCACGGCACCTTCAGCCAGTCGCAGGCCTTCCTCGACGGCATCGCGCAGGCGGGGCAGGGCAGCGCCTTCCTCGCCAAGGTGTTCGCCAGCTACGACGAGGTGCTCGCCTTCGAGCATCCGACCCTCTCGGTCAGCCCGGTGCTGAACGCGCTCGATCTACGCGACGCGCTGGCTGGCATCGAAGGCCCGCTCGACCTGATCGCGCACAGCCGGGGCGGCCTGGTCGCGCGCTGGGCGCTGGACGTGTTCGGTCTGCCGGCCACGCCGATTCGCGCGGTGCTGGTGGGCTCGCCGCTGGGCGGCACCAGCCTGGCCGCGCCCGACAAGCTGCGCGCCACACTCAGCCTGCTCAGCAACTACGGCACCGTGCTGCAGGCCGCCGGCACCGCCGCCAGCGTCTGGATGCCGCTGTTGCTCGCCCCGCTCGCCATCCTGCGCGTCGCCACCAGCGTGCTCGCCGGCGCCGCCAAACTGCCCGTGCTCGACGGCGCCATCGCCATGATCCCCGGCCTGGCCGCCCAATCGCGCATCGCCGGCAACCCCGAACTCGGCCGCCTCACCGAGCGCAGCCCGCGAAGCGACGTCAGCTACGCCCTGATCGGCAGCGACT
>JANJTY010000416.1 GCA_024710865.1 Lysobacteraceae bacterium
GACGGCGCTGGCTGGAGCATTGCCACGGGGCCGGTCATCGAGGACCGCTTCGTCGCGGTGGAGCAGTACTTTGCGCTGGGAAGCTGCGCCTACGCCGGGTGCGACGAGCCTTACGCTGCGCCGGTCACCGGTTTCGGCTACGAGGCCGTGAACATCGAGTTCCTCTCCGCGCGCGAGGCGCAGGTGCAGTTCCGTTCCGGCGATTCGCGCCGCCTCGTCGCCATGCCCGTCGGCGGCGGCTACCGCAGCGACTTCGGTTCGCCCGAGGAAACCTCGCGCCTGCCGCTGCCGGACCTGCGCGGGACCTGGGTGTTCACCGTCGATCCGGCCGCGCGCGAGACCTACTGGATCGAGTCGCAGGCGCCGCTCACGATCCGCTTCGAGACCCTGGAGCTCGATCCGGAGAACGAGGCACCGGAGGTGGATCTGGCCTGGCGCGGCGTCGATCCGAGCGGCGTCGAGGCCGGCTCGCGCGAATACAGCCTGATCTGCCGCAGCGGCAGCCCGTCCGCCTGCAGTCTGCGCTACGACGGGCTCCAGGGCCTGCCGCCGCCGAGCCCGCTGCGCCAATGGCGCGCCACGCTCGACAACATCGCGCGGGACCGCATCGAGGCGACCTGGGGCCAGGACGACTACCTCGTCCGCGTGCGCGGCTTCCGCCTGGACTGAGGCACGCAAGCCGTCGCCGAATCGCCGTGAGCGGCAAACCGTCAGGCGGTTTGCCAGGATCGCCGACAGATCTGCCCGGCTTCGTCGGACCCACTAATCATGCGCGGCGACTCGCTGACCGTCGGCAAGCGATCATTTGCGGAACTCTGGAAGGCTGCAGAAGCATCTCGAACAGAACCATGACCTGCCATCATGTGGTGAGGAGACTCGCAACCTCATGATGAAATTTGGGGGCGCTTCTCGGGCAGAATTTCCCAAGAAGCCTGCATGGTGCCGTGAAGGTCGGGTTTCCACGTATTGACTTGGGATGGCAAGTCCAACTCATGACGCAGACTCCGCGTTTCCCACTCGCTGTTGTGGCCGGCACAAGACCTGAGCACCTTAAGCTTGCCCCGGTGGCGGCAGCGCTCACGTTTCCAGTGGCGTGGCTGTGGACGGGGCAGCAATCCATGCCGAGATCAAGCTGCAGTCAGATCGTGTGGCGCGCCCTACCACCGCCGCAGCACCCGCTCCCCAGAAAAGCTCTCGAACGGGAGTTGGAGCGCCATGTTCTGACGGCGCTGGAACACATCGCCCCGGGCGCTGTGCTGGTTCAGGGAGACACCGCCAGCGCCCTCGCCGGTGCGCTCGCCGCGCGGCGTCTCGAACTGCCCGTGATCCATCTCGAAGCGGGATTGCGCAGTGGCTCGTTGCGCTCCCCATTTCCCGAAGAACTCTACCGACGCATCATCTCCAGGATTGCCCGCTGGCACCTGACGCCCAGTCGGCGCGCCCGCGAGGCTTTGCTGTCGGAAGGGGTGGATTCCACCCGAATCATCGATGTCGGCAGTACCGCGGTCGACGCGGTGCGAGGCCATCAGGCTGTAATCGGGCGCCGTGGTTTCGATCTTGTCGTTGATGTACACAGGCGAGAGAACGCCGGCCGGGCGCATCGCGCGCTTGCGATGGCGCTGCGCCGACTCGCCGGCAGTGGCTGGAGGATCGGCGTGCTGCGCCAGCCCAATCCGCGCTGGGATGCCATGTGGAAGGTCGACAGCGATGGGCGGCCGCCCTGGGAGATCCTGCCGCCGTTGTCGCAGGCGCAATGGTTTGCCACGGCTCAAGCGGCGGGTGGCGTTCTCAGTGACTCGGGTGGGGTGGCTGAGGAGCTTCCTTATCTTGGCGTCCCGCTGCTGATCTACCGCCGCGCGTATGAGCGGGTGGAGGCGCTTGAGCAGGGGCGCGCCATCTGGCTCGACCCAGGGGATCCCACACCCCTGGACGTGCGGATCGACGCGGCGCTCTCCGCGGGAGCTCGGCCGGCGCCGTGGGCATTCCACCACGACAGTCCCTATGGCGACGGCCGCGCTGGCCAGCGCGTCGCTGCGGCGTTGTGCATGTTGCTGGCCGACGGAGTGGGCGTCAGTCAGGCGAACCAGCTCGTTGCGTGCCAATAGACCTGACCCAGAACTCAGGGCACCACGCAGCGCTGCGGCGCCTGCGTGCCGAACTCGCGTTCGCCGAAACGATTGACGGCCTGCCGCGAGGGCTCATCGGGGCGGTCCACCGTGATCACGGCGCCGTATATGTCTATCCCGAGATCGCTGGCTATTGGCTGCGCTGGGCGGCGCCGCGCAGGGATGTGGCCTTCTGTGTAGGCGAGTCGGTGATCGACTGGCTGAAACGGCATCAACGACGGGATGGTGGCCTGCCGACGCGTTTAGGTGACTGCGGTCCCCCGTATCGTCGTGCCCTCTATTTGTTCGATCACGTCATGCTGTGGGACGGTTTACGCCAGTGGGATCTGATCCGCGGCTCGAAGAGTGCGGCCCGCATGGCGGATCGCGTGCTGCAGTTCACCGAGTGTTTTCATGTCCGCGGCCAGCTCCGGCCCGCGCTGGGCAGCGACCTGCCTCGACGCTGGTCCGCGCTCGGAGGCGGATTCTTGCTCAAGGCGTGTGCAAGACTCCGCGACGCGCCCGGAGCGCTGGCCGCAGCATGCGCGCGAAATGTCGACGCCCTGCAGGATCTGGCGGATCGGGGGCCCCATACCGAAGCCCATCCGCAGCTCTATGCGATCGAAGGCTTGATCGAGCTGGGTCGACTCGAATCTGCCGCGCGTCTCTTCGACAGGCTGATCGAGGCGCACGGTGGCATCGGATGCATACATGAGGCTCCGGGAAGCCCCGTACGACGCAACGACGTTCTAGCGCAGGCCCTGCGCGCCGCTTGTCTGCTGAAGCGGGTCGAGCCGGACCACATGGCCTGGAGTATGCTGGCGAACGAGCTGGCGAATGCCGTCGATGCAACGGGCCGTTTGCCCTTCGTGGCCGGAGACCCCGTATCGCCTACGTGGACTGCGCTGTTCGCCGAACAGGCGCTTTCGCTTTGGACGAACAACTTTCTGGACCCACTGCCACTGGTATGAAAGAAGCCGATGCGAACGCGCTGCGCACGACCCGCATGCCCCAGGTGCTTTGGATCGAACTGACCTCGCGTTGCCCGTTCGATTGCATTTTCTGCACTCGCGCCAGCCTGCGGGGCAGCGGGCAGCTGATGGACATGGACCTGTATCGTCGTCTGATCGCCGAATTGGACCGACCGCAAATCATTCGCCTCAACTACGCCGGAGAGTCTGGACATCATCCGCAGCTTGCCGAGGCGGTTGCGCTGGCGGCTCAAACAGGCTCCGAAGTAGAGTTGGTCACCGCTCTGGCCTCAATCAAGCCCGAGCGACTGATTGCCGCGCTCGAAGCTGGCATTACCCGCCTGACAGTCTCCTTGCACACCCTGGATGCTGAGCAGTTCGAGCAGATTTACCGCTTCAGTTCATTGAGTTCATTCCTGCACAACTTCGATGTGCTGCTCGACTGGCAGCAGCGAAACCCGGGCCGCGTGAGCATCGATCTCGCCTTTGTCGCCATGTGGCGAAACCTGGACCAGTTGCCGGCGCTCGCGCAGTTCGCGGTCGAGCGCGGCGTTGGAGTGCTGGCGCTGCATCCGCTGATCGGACGCGATCCGCTGCCCATTGGGCCGGCTTCCGAACACGACATTCACGGCAACCTGGAGACCGAATTCCGCTGCGCGGTCGACGCAGCGGTGCGTGAGGTTCGGCAACGCCACCCTGGTCTTGCCGTGCAGGTTTCCTCGCACGAATGCAGCCCGCCCGGCGAGCTCGGTAGCGCGCCACGTCCATGGCCGGGCGCCCTGCCCGACGATGCCGTCATCAGTCACTGCGATCAGAGCCCGTTCGAGACCGTGCATGTGTTGTCGGACGGACGCGTCGTGCCGTGCGAAGTGATGGAACAAAGAGCGATGGGCCGGCTCTCCGATTCCACGCTTGCGGCTATCTGGCAGAGCGAGACCTATGCGGCGCTGCGCCGCGATCATCGCGCCGGGCACGAGAAAGCCTGTAATCGGTGTATCTACAAGCACGCGCATCGCCCATCCGCGGCCACGGGAAGTTTTGAAGCGGAGAGCATGCCGGCTGAGCAGGCCCTTTACGGCTGGTATTCGACCGACGGGTCGGGCTATCGATGGGGCAGCGCACGCAGCGCGTTCTGGCTGCCGCGCGACGCACGTGCCCGACATCTCAGGCTCGAAGGAGTGATTGCCCCGGGCTGGCCTGATGCGGCGTTCGAGATCCGGGTCGACGGCGAGTCGCTGCACCGCCAGACGACGAGCGGGGCAGTGCAACTGCGCTTGGCGCTGCCGCCACCTGCCCGCGAATGGATCATGGTTGAACTGCGTCGCCACGGTGCCGCAAGCCCGGCGCAGCTCGGCTTGGGCAGCGACATACGTGAGCTCGGCTTTGCGCTGAACCGCGTCGCATTGGACTGACCGATGCTTGCGCCCGCTGCTGAACCGTTCGAGGTTCTGATTCCCGCACGCGGCGACCCCGCAGTGCTGGCTCCCACGTTGGCCGCGCTGCGAATTGCCCTGGAGGGCGCCGGTGCGCCCGCCCGCGTTCGCATACTGGTCAACGGCAGCCCGCGCGCGATGTACCGCCAGCTGCAGCTGGCGTACGCCGAACATGACTGGCAGTTCTCCCGCTCTGCGCGCGGTTACCACGCCGCGATCGTGCGGCTTCTGAGGAGTTGCGTGCGACCATGGGTCTATCTGTTGAACAGCGACATGCAGCTGGAGCCCGATGCGTTGGCGCATGTGCTGGCGCTGCGCGGCGACGGAATCTTCTCCATCGCGACCCAGATCCGGTTCGCTGATCGACAGCGACGTCGGGAGGAAACCGGATTCACCGCCCCGGTTCTCGATGGCGATGGCAGGCTTCAGCTGCACGATCTCGTCCCGCCAGACTGCACCGTGCGATCGCATCTCTACGGCGGCGGCGGCGCCACCCTGTTTCGCGCTGACTTCCTGCGCCGCTTCCTGCGACGCAGTCGAGCCTACGCACCGTTCTACTTCGAGGACGCGGACTGGGGCATGCAGGCTTGGGCTGAGGGATTGGAGTGCCTGTTCTGCCCGATGTCCCGTGCGGTGCATCAGCATCGCGCGACGATATCAGCGCATTTCAGTTCTGCCCAGATCGAAGCCATCGTTGCACGCAATCTGGATCATTTTCGCTGGCGCTACGGCGACGTACTCGGAGGGCCGCTGAAGACCGAACACTGGTCGGAGAAGGCCCGATCGACTCTGCGTGCGATCTCGCTTGAGCACAACCGGGCGCGTTCCCGCGTGCTCAGCTGCCCTGGCGCGCTCGCCATACGCTATGCGCACTTGAGGCGAACGCCTCGGTGGCCGAGATTTCGCCAGCACCTACCCCGTGTCCTGCTCGTATCGCCGTTCGATCTGTTCCCCCCGGCCCACGGTGGCGCACGAAGGATCGTCGAACTGGCCCGGGCGAGTGCCGACCGGATCGACTGGATCGCGCTGCACGATGAGGCGAGTCCAGTTCCGCGCGCGACCGGTGTCGAGGAAGCGGCGTTTCGCGAGATCATCCCGGTTCGAGGGCGTCCGGACGACGGTGACGCGCGTTGGGCGGCTCACGCCCACACTGCTTTGCGGGCGGCGCTGATGGACGCGATCATGCGGCATCGCCCAGACGTGCTCGGCTTGGAACACGTCGAATGCATTGGCCTCATCGACGATTTGCCCGCCGGTCTCCCCGTGCTGTGGACGCTGCACGATGCTGGGCGCAGTCTGGCCGAAGCGGAGCGGCACTGCGTCCAGGCTGCGTTGAGGCGGGTCGACACCTTGGTCCTGACCACAGCCGCGGATCTGGGGTATTGGGGACATCGGCACGAATGTCTCGTGGAGAACGGCGCCCGCTTCCCCGAGCACGCCATTTCGCTACCGGATTCGGGCGCACCGCTGCTGCTCGTGGCGCCGCTG
>JANJTY010000444.1 GCA_024710865.1 Lysobacteraceae bacterium
CGCCCTGCGCCGCACCAACGCCAAGTTCGAAAGCCGCTTCAAGGGCATCGAAGCGCGCGCCGCCGCCGCGGGTGTCGAACTCAAGGACACCGGGCTGGAACAGCAGACCGCGTGGTACCTGGAGGCGCGGGCGGAGGAGCGGGGCGGGTAGGCCGCGGCCCGCTGGGACGAGAGCGGCGGGTTGGGAACCCGCCCTACGGACTGCGAAAAAGGTCGGGTTGGGAACCCGTCCTGCGCGAGCGGCGCGCTGCTCTTCTCCTCCCCTTTCGCGCAGCGAAGGGGGAGGCCGGGAGGGGGTGCTCTCCGCACGAACGACCACCAAAACGGCGATCGCGGCAGCCTGGAGCCGGGCTCACTTGTAGGGCAGACGGCAGGCCGGAGGCGTGCCCTCCAAGTCCCGCAGCACTTACTAAGCCTTCGCTGTTCTCAGCAACCGGGGCCGGGGCGACCGAGCGGGCCAGCGGATCAAGGGTTCGCATATCTTCAATACCGTGGCCGTGTTTCCGGATCGCCGGTCGGGCGAGCGCCAGGCGCGCCTTGGCCGACAGGCGTCGAGCCTCGGCAAGATCCATTCCATAACGTAGCGGGCGGCGAGGGGCTGACCTCTCCATTCCGCTGCTTCAAGCGATGCCCCTGATCGATGTCTGTCCCGAACTGCGCGTTGGGATTGGTATAACACTGGTCAGTAGCAGCGAACTTGGACAGGGGCATGGAGTCCATCAGTCCTTCGGACCTGAAGACGATCCTGCATTCCAAGCGGGCGAATCTTTACTACCTCGAACACTGCCGGGTCCTCGTCAACGGCGGCCGGGTCGAGTACGTCACGGACCGCGGCAAGCAGTCGCTCTACTGGAACATACCGATCGCCAACACAACCAGCATTCTGCTCGGTACCGGCACTTCGATCACGCAGGCCGCGATGCGCGAGCTTGCCAAGGCTGGCGTTCTCGTCGGCTTCTGCGGTGGCGGCGGCACGCCCTTGTACTCGGCCAATGAGGTCGATGTAGAGGTTGCCTGGATGGCTCCCCAGAGCGAGTACCGATCTACCGAGTATCTGCAGGCTTGGGTTCGCTTCTGGTTCGACGACGATCTTCGCCTTCTCGCTGCCAAGATGCTGCAGTCGGCGCGCATCGAACGACTGCGCGAGCAGTGGTCGCAGCGATCGCTGCGCGAAGGGGGATTCGGTATCGATGCAGCGCGTCTCGACGAACTCACGAAGCGCAGCCTTCGGAGCGTCGAACAGTCCGTCGACTCCTTGGCCCTGCTCACCGAAGAGGCCCGATTGACGAAAGCCTTGTTCAAGCTCGCGGTCGATGCGGTGGGCTACGGCGACTTCACCCGCGCCAAGCGTGGCAGCGGGACCGATGCGGCCAACCGCTTCCTGGACCACGGCAACTACCTGGCCTACGGACTGGGCGCGACGGCAACCTGGGTGCTTGGGCTCCCGCACGGTCTGGCGGTTCTCCACGGCAAGACGCGAAGAGGTGGCCTGGTGTTCGATGTGGCCGACTTGGTCAAGGACGCCAGCATCCTCCCGCAGGCATTCCTGTCCGCCATGCGCGGTGACGATGAGCAGCAGTTCCGCCGCAACTGCATCGAGGCGCTGACGCGCAGCGAGTCCCTGGACTTCATGATCGACACGGTCAAGGCCATTGCGCTGGAGACTGCGGGGAAGGTGGCCGAATGCGGGCAGGGCCAGCCATGAACGTCCTCCTGATTGCCCAATGCGACAAGCGCGCCCTGGTGGAGACCCGGCGCATCATCGACCAGTTCGCCGAGCGTCGCGGCGACGGCGCCTGGCAAACCGCGATCACCCAGGACGGGCTCGACACGCTCCGCAAGCTCCTGCGAAGGACAGCCCGCAAGAACACGGCGGTCGCTTGCCATTGGATTCGCGGACGCGACCACAGTGAACTGCTCTGGATCGTTGGTGATGCGCGCCGCTTCAATGCTGAGGGCGCCGTGCCCACCGAAACGACCGCTCGCAATGTTCTGAGGCGGGAGGATGAGAACGATTGGCGCAGCGCCGAGGACATCCGCCTCCTGGCCCAGCTGGCGGGGCTGCTGCACGATCTGGGAAAGGCGACCGTCGCTTTTCAGGAGCGGCTCGCAGGCCGTCGTAGCGAGCGAAACGTGTATCGACACGAGTGGGTTTCGCTGCGCCTGTTCCTTGCCTTCGTGGGTGTGGACGACGACGCAGGCTGGCTGCGACGGCTTGCCGATCCGGAGCGTTACGTGTCCGACGAGTGGCTGGCACCCGGACGCTACCAGCGCGACGGGATGGACGCTCGCGATGGCTATCCCTTTCGCGGATTGCCACCGCTTGCGGCGGCTGTAGGTTGGCTGATCGTCACGCATCACCGTCTTCCGGCAGCGCCGCCGCGCGAAGCCCATGGCGCTACTGCGTGGTGGGGCAAGAGCGTGAACTATTTCGAGCCGGTCTGGCTGAGTAATCCGCTCGACTACGTCACCCATGAGTGGAACGAACTCAAGACCCCGACGACAGCGCCGGGCATCGAGCCCTACTGGAAACTTGCAGCCGCACTTCCGGTCGGCGATCCGGATTGGCGCAAGCAGGCCGCGCGCGCGGCGAAGCGACTGCTGGAGCGAGAGTCGTCGCGGCATGACTCTGCCGCTCCGCTTGGCAATCCGTACGTCATGCATCTGGCCCGTCTCTGCTTGATGCTGGCGGATCACGACTACTCGCGCTTGGGCGTGGACGGGGAGGGCCTGCCCGTCGAAGCCCGGCGGCGCTTTGTTCGCAATGGCCAATCGCTGTACGCGAACACGCGCAAGGACCGTGGTGTCGGGAAGGCGGTCTTCAATCAATCCTTGCTGGAGCACCTGCTCGGCGTGGGCCACTCAGCCGGATTGGTAGCGCATGCGCTGCCCGGGTTCGAGCGACATTTGCCGAGGCTGGCCCACCATCGCGGTCTGCGCAAGCGCAGCGGGGATGAGCGCTTCCATTGGCAGAACAAGGCCTTTGACGCGGCCCAAGCGTTGCGCGAAGCGGCGCGTGACCATGGCGCATTCGTGGTCAACATGGCCTCCACCGGCTGCGGCAAGACCCTGGGCAATGCGCGCATCCTGTATGCGCTCGCCGATCCCGAGCACGGCATGCGCGCCACCTATGCCCTGGGGTTGCGCACGCTGACCCTGCAGACCGGGCGAAGCTACCGTCGCGACCTGCATCTCGCGGACGACGAGCTGGCGGTCCTGGTCGGGGGCTCGGCAAGCCGGGAGTTGTTCGAGTTCTACGAAGAGCAAGCCGAGTCGGGCGGATCAGCCTCGGCGCGGTCGCTGATCGACGAGGACAGCCACGTTCTCTATGAGGGCCGAACCGCCGACCATCCGCTGCTGGCGCGCGCGCTGGCGGACGCCGATATCCGTCGCCTGCTGTCGGCGCCGATGTTGGTCTGCACCGTCGATCATTTGGTGCCGGCCACGGAGGCCCTGCGCGCTGGCCGGCAGATCGCACCGATGCTGCGCCTGATGAGCGCCGATCTGGTGCTCGATGAGCTTGACGACTACGACCTGGATGACCTTCCAGCATTGACCCGGCTGGTGCACTGGGCCGGCCTGCTCGGTACGCGCGTGGTCCTGTCCTCGGCCACGCTTCCGCCAGCGCTGGTGCAAGGCATGTTCTTCGCCTACCGTGCGGGGCGCGGTGAGTATCTTCGCAATCGCGGAGAAGTTGGCGGACACGAGAAGCGGCTCGCGATTCCTTGCCTGTGGGTGGATGAGTTCGGCGTCCAATCCGTCGCCTGCGGCGAGGATGCCAATGCCGCCGACTTCGCCTCGGCGCATGCGGGCTTCGTCGAGCGCCGTGTCGGCCGGCTGCGTGGGCCCCAAATAGCGTCTCTGCGTCGTGCGAGGCTGTGGCCGTTGAGCATCGCCTTACGGCAGCGCGAGCGGGTTCGTGCGCTGTTCGCGGAGGAAGTGCGCGAGGCCTGCCTGAGCCTGCATCGCGACCATGCCGAGACGGACCCCACCTCCGGCAAGCGCGTCAGCTTCGGCCTGGTGCGCATGGCGAACATCGACCCGCTGATCGACGTGGCGAAGACGCTTTATGCGCTCGGTGCGCCGGAGGGTGTGCGCATCCACCTGTGCGTGTACCACGCGCGCTTCCCGCTGGCGCAGCGTTCGGCCATCGAGCAGGTGCTGGACCGGGTCTTCGATCGCCGCGACCCGCAGGCCGTCTATCGACTGCCCGAAGTCCGAGCCGCTCTCGACGGCCACATCGAGCACGACCAGGTCTTTGTCGTGCTGGCCTCGCCCGTGTGCGAAGTCGGCCGCGACTGGGACGCAGACTGGGCAGTCGTGGAACCCTCCTCGATGCGTTCGCTGATCCAGCTCGCCGGTCGGGTGCAACGACATCGACGTGCCGTCAGTGACGCCGCCAATCTCGTGGTGTTCGAAACCAGCCTCAGGGCGCTCGAAGGCAGTGGCGATGGCTTGGCCTTCGTGCGGCCCGGCTTCGAGAAGAACAGCGAGGCATTTCGGCTCAGGACGCACTCGCTTCGCGATCTGCTCGCCGAGGACGAGCTGCAGGTCATCGACGCCGTGCCGCGCATCCGGCC
>JANJTY010000492.1 GCA_024710865.1 Lysobacteraceae bacterium
TGGTGATCATGGCCATGACCATCGAGCGCATGTCCGTCTCCTGGGAAGAGCGCGGGCCCGGCACCGCGATCAAGGAAGGCCTGGGCTCGATGGTGGTGGCGGCGCTGGCCTATCTGCTCATGAGCTGGGAACGCGCCGAGCATCTGGTCTTCGTGTTCCCGGAAGTGTTGCTGATCCTGTTTGCGCTGGCCCTGCTGCTCGGGCGCTACTCCGGCTACCGCCTGAGCGAGCTGCTGCGTTTCCGCGCGCTGGCGCGCGAGGTCGACAACGCGCCCACGAAACCGGCGGCCTGAGCCATGCTGCAGTTCATCCGAACCTGGAAACGTCTGCGCCAGATCGGCCTGGTCGGGCTCAACGAGCGTAACGCCGAGTTCGTGTTGATGCACAACCCGCGGCGCTTCTACCCGCGCGTCGACGACAAGCTACAGACCAAGCAGCTCGCCATCGCAGCCGGGCTACCTGTGCCCGAGCTCTACGCGGTCGTGCGCGAAGAGCATGAGATCGCCGAACTGCACGAGCGCATCAAGGATCGCGAGTCCTTCGTGGTCAAGCCAGCGCATGGCTCCGGCGGAGACGGCATCCTGGTCATCACCGGACGCCGCGGCGACAAGTACCGCCGCAGCAACGGCCATCTGATGCCGCGCGATGAGTTCGAACACCACCTTTCGAACGGCCTGTCGGGCCTGTTCTCCCTCGGTGGTCAGCCCGACCACCTCCTGGTCGAGTACTGCGTCCAGTTCGATCCGATCTTCGACCAGGTCAGCTACAAGGGCGTACCGGACGTCCGCATCATCGTCTTCCTGGGCTATCCGGTGATGGCGATGATCCGTCTGCCGACGCGCTTGTCCGACGGCAAGGCCAACCTGCACCAGGGCGCGATCGGCGTCGGCATCGACATCCCAACCGGCAAGACCCGGCGTGGCGTCTGGGGCACCGAGATCATTCGCGAGCACCCCGATACCGAGCGCAGCATCGTGGGGCTGGACATCCCGCGCTGGGACGACCTCCTCCACATGGCCGCGCGCTGCTACGAGCTGTCCGGACTCGGCTACGTGGGCGTCGATTTCGTGCTCGACCGGCATCTCGGGCCACTTATACTGGAGCTGAACGCGAGGCCGGGTCTGTCGATCCAAATCGCCAACGGCAACGGCCTCCGTCATCGACTGGCAAGCGTGGAAGCGCTGGCGGAGCGGGGCGACCTCAGTACCGATCCGGCCGAGCGCGTGGCGTTTGCGCGCGAGCACTTCGCAACCCGTTGACGTGCTTCGTCGGCTCCCTGCGTCAGGCCGTGTTCAAATTGCCGCAGCGCACGATTGCGGCCCTCGCTGCCGCAAGGCAGGATGCTCCGTGAGAACGCGCGACTGACCCAAAGCGTCACGCACGCATCACTTGAGCCTTTGCACTAATTGCCGCTAGGCTTGCCGCCCCGCCGCCGCCCCACGGCCGAGCCGTCTGTTGAGAGGACTGTCATGCACACCCGAGTTCTTGCTCGCCTGTTGATGCTGCTTGTGCCGACCCTGCTGATGCTGGGCACCGATCCGGCCGAGGCGCAGCGTCGCGAGAAGCAGGAAGCCACCGAGCCGGCTCCGGCGCTTTTCCCGCAGGCCAGTCGCGAGGAGCCGAAGCAGCAGGCGAGTCAGCGCCTGCAGCGCGATCTGCAGCGCATGTATGACGCTGCCCAGAAGGAAGACTTCGAGACGGTCCTCGAACTCGCCGAAAAGGTAACGGGCAATGCCCGTGCGAACCCCTACGAGCGTTCGCTCGCGCACCAGAACGCCGCGTATGCCCTGTTGGACCTGGAGCGCGACGCCGAGGCCCAGGAGCAGCTGCGCCTGGCGATCGAGGCGGGCGGCCTCAGCAACGACATCCATTTCCAAGTGATGGCCCAGCTGAGCCAGATGCACGCGCAGAGCGAAGAGTACGAGCCGGCACTTCAATGGATCGATCGGCTCATCGCGGAGACGCGCACCGACCGCGCCGACTACCACATGCTGAAGGCCAATGCGCTCTATCAGCTGGAACGTTTCGAAGAGGCTGCCCGGGTCGCGCGGGCTGTGGTCGAGCGCAGCGAGGAACCGAAAGCCCTCTGGGTGCAGCTGGTGATGGCGGCCTACGCCGACATCGAGCAACCGCTCAAGGCGGCGGAGTTTGCGGAAACGCAGCTGCAGCGTTTTCCGAACGACAAGGCCATGCTCATGAACCTGGCCTCGCTCTACATCGACGCGGACCGCTACGATGAGGCGGCACGGACTCTGGACCTGGCGCGAGCGCGCGGCCTCCTCACCGAAGAGCGCGACTACCGACAGCTGTATCGCCTCTACCTCAACATCGAAGGCAAGGAGAACTCGGCGGTCGAGGTGATCAACGAAGGCATGCAGAAGGGCGTGCTCCAGCCAGGTCTCGAGGTGTACAACATCCTCGGCCAGGCCTACTACTTCTCAGACCGAACCGAACAGGCGATCAGCGCCTGGACCGAAGCGGACAAGTTCGCCGAGGACGGGGAGGTCGCGCTCAACCTGGCACGGGTGCTCTACAACGAAGAGCGGTACCCTGCGTCCATCGAAGCGGCTCGCCGAGCCTTGGAGAAAGGGGTCAAGCGACCGGGCGAGGCCTGGATCGTGATCGGCAACGCCGAGTACTTCGGCAACAACAGTCGCAGCGCCGGAGTCGCTGCGTACCGCGAGGCAGCCAAGTACCCCGAGACCAAGGAGCAGGCGGAAACCTGGTTGCGCCAGAGTCGCAACATGTGAAACGGTCCTATGGGTTTTCCAACGGACATCGGATAAGCTTCAAGGTTCCCGCCAGCAAATGGCGGCATTTCGCGGCTTCGACCAAGACACCGGCATGACGTACATCTCTTCTTACAACGGCGCCGAGCCGGTCAAGTTCAACTGGGCCCGGGTCTCCGGTCTGGCCGTGGCGATCAGCCTGCACGTGGCTGGCTTCATGATGCTGATGGCCCCCCCCGTGGCGCCCCCGCCCGGCGAGGAAGAGGAAGAGGTGGTCGAAGTCACCTTCATCGAGCCACCGCCGCCGCCACCGCCGCCGCCGCCGCCGCCGCCGGAACCACCCAAGCGACCGCCGCCGCGCATCATCGAACGCCCGACGCCGCGTCCGCCGCCGCCCGAGCCGCCGCCGCCGCCCGTGGTCTTCGACGAACCTTCGGAAATGGCCGTGCCCGCGCCCCCGCCGGCGCCCCCTGCGCCGCCTTCGGTGCCTCAGGACTACGGCCCGAGCGAAGACCAGAGCTTCCGCCGCATCCGGCCGCCGCGCTACCCGCCACAGGCAGTTCGGCAGC
>JANJTY010000541.1 GCA_024710865.1 Lysobacteraceae bacterium
GGCTCAGGGCCACGATCGCCGCCACATCGCGCGGATCCGAGCGCACCAGCACTACGTCGCCGGCCTCGACCGCCACGTCGGTGCCGGCGCCGATGGCGATGCCGACGTCGGCCTGCACCAGCGCCGGCGCGTCGTTGACCCCGTCGCCCACCATCGCCACGCGCTTGCCTTCGGCCTGCAGGTTGGCGATGACGCCGGCCTTGTCCTCCGGCAGCACTTCGGCCAGAACCCGCGCGATGCCGAGTTCGCGCGCCACGCCCTCGGCCACGGCGCGCGCATCGCCGGTCAGCATGGCGACCTCGATCCCGGCCGCGCGCAGGCGCGCGACCGCCTCGCGCGATTCCGGCCGCACCGCATCGGCGATGGCGAACACCGCCACCGCGCGGCCGTCCACCGCCAGCAGGATGGCCGAGCGCCCGTCGCGAGCGGCGTCTTCCTGTGCCTCGCGCAAGCGGGGCGAAAGCTCGAGGCCAGCGGCGCGCGCCAGATTGGGGCCGCCGACCTGCAGCGCGTGGCCGTCGACCTCGGCGCGGATGCCGCGGCCCGGCAGGGCCTCGAAGCCGTGCGCCGCGGGCAGGGCCAGGCCGCGCGACTCGGCCTCCAGCGCCAGCGCACGCGCCACCGGGTGTTCGGAGTCGCGCTCGGCCGCGGCCGCCAGGCGCAGCGCGGCATCGGCCTCGATCCCGTCCACGGCCAGCGCCACCACGCGGTGCTCGGCCAGGGTCAGGGTGCCGGTCTTGTCGAACACCACCACGTCGAGCAGGCGCGCCTCCTCCAGGCCGCGGCGGTCGCGCACCAGCAGCCCGTTGCGTGCGCCGAGCGTGGTCGAGATCGCCACCACCAGCGGCACCGCCAGGCCCAGCGCGTGCGGGCAGGCGATCACCAGCACCGTCACCACGCGTGCGACGATGGTGGCGGCCGGGGCGCCGGCCAGGGCCCAGCCCACCCAGGTGAGCAGGGCCGCGACCGCGGCGATCGCGGTGAGCAGGCGCGCGGCGCGATCGGCCAGGGCCTGGGCGCGCGAGCGCGACTGCTGCGCCTGCGCCACCAGCCGCATGATGCCGGCCAGGGCGGTGCGTTCGCCGGTGCGGGTGACGCGCAGGCGCAACGAGCCGGCGCCGTTCACCGTGCCGGCGATCAGCGCATCGCCCTCGCGCTTGTCGACCGGGCGCGATTCGCCGGTCACCATCGACTCGTTCACCGCGCTGCTGCCTTCCAGCACGATGCCGTCGGCCGGCACCGAGGCGCCCGGCCGCAGCAGCAGGCGGTCGCCCTCGCGCAGCGCAGTCACCTCGACCTCTTCGCTGCTGCCTTCCTCGCGCAGGCGCGTGGCGCGGTCGGGCAGCAGCTTCGCCAGCGCCTTGAGCGCGCCCTTGGCCTGCTGGATCGAACGCATCTCGATCCAGTGGCCGAGCAGCATGATGCTCACCAGGCTGGCCAGCTCCCACCAGAGGTCCTCGCCGGGCGCGCCCAGGGTGACCGCCAGGCTGTAGCCGAAGGCGACGCTGATCGCGAGCGCGATCAGGCACATCATGCCGGGCAGGCGGGCGCGCAGCTCGTCCAGGGCGCCGCGCAGGAACACGCCGCCGCCATGGAGGTAGACCGCGCTGCCGAACAGCGCGGGCAGGTAGGCCGATCCGGGGAAAGCGGGCGCGCGGTAGCCGAACCAGTGCTGGATCATCTCCGACCAGACCACCGTGGGCAGGGTCAGCAGCAGTGCGATCCAGAAGCGCGAGCGGAACATGGCCACGCTGTGGCCGGCGTGGCGGTCGAGTCCGCTCCCATCGTGGTCGTGCGTGTGCCCATCATGCTTGCGGGCGGGGCGCTGCTTCCCTTCTGCGCCGCGCTCCGACGGCGTGGACTGCGGGTGTCGACCGTGATGGTGGTGACCGGAGGTGCCCATTCCTCATCTCCTGCCGGGGCGTGCCGCCGCGCGCCTTCAGTGTGCGTGTCCGCCCTCGCGCGTGCTGCGTGGGAGGGTGGCGGCGTCGGGGCCCGGCGCTTTGCCGCGCCGCTCGGGCGCACCGAACGCGGGATCGCTGCTGACCCGGCGCGCCACCGTGCCCTCGGGATGACGGTACCAGCCCGGGTCGCGGTAGTCGCCCGGCGCCAGGTCGTCGCGCACCTTGACCACGGTGAACATGCCGCCCATTTCGAGGTTTCCGAACGGGCCCCGGCCGGCCATCATCGCCACGGTGTTCTCGGGCCCGGGCATGTGCCCGGCGTCGACGTGGTCCTGGTGTTCGGCCATGCCGGCCTCGCCCATCGGCATGTAGCCCGGCAGCAGGCGCTGGATGCGCTGCGCCAGGCCGCGCTGGTCGACCCCGAGCGTGTTCGGGATCTCGTGCCCCATCGGGCCCATCACGTGGTGCGCCATGTGGCAGTGGAAGGCCCAGTCGCCCGGCACCGCGACGAACTCGATGTCGCGCATCTGGCCGACGCCGACGATCTCGGTCACCTCCGGCCGCCACAGCGGGCGCGGCCAGCGCCCGCCGTCGCCGCCGGTGACCTGGAACTGCACGCCGTGCAGGTGGATCGGGTGGTTCCACATCGACAGGTTGCCGATGCGGATGCGCACCCGCTCGCCGCTGCGCGCGACGAGGTGCTCGATCGCCGGGAAGACCTTGGAGTTGAAGGTCCACAGGTCGAAGTCCTGCATCACCGACGGATCCGGCCGGTAGGTGCCCGGATGCAGGGCCCAGTTGTGCAGCAGCAGGGCGTAGTCGCGGTCGATGCGCTCGGCCTCGCCGTCCTTCGGATGGATGATGAAGAGCCCCATCATGCCCATCGCCATCTGCACCATCTCGTCGGCGTGCGGGTGGTACATGTGGGTGCCGTGCTGGCGCAGGGTGAACTCGTAGACGTAGGTCTCGCCCGGTTGGATGTGCGGCTGGGTCAGGCCGCCCACGCCATCCATGCCGGACGGCAGCAGCAGGCCATGCCAGTGGATGGTGGTGTGCTCGGGCAGGCGGTTGGTGACGAAGATCCGCACCCGGTCGCCTTCGACCGCCTCGAGGGTGGGGCCCGGCGTGGTGCCGTTGTAGCCCCAGCAGATCGCGCGGCTGCCCGGCGCGAACTCGTGTTCGATCTCTTCCGCCACGAGGTGGAACTCCTTGACCCCGTCGCGCAGGCGCGGCGGCAGGGTCCAGCCGTTCAGGGTGCGGACCGGGGTGTAGCCGGCGCCGCTGCGCGGCGGCGTGCGTCCGGACGCGTCGTCGGCACGCACGATGGCCGGCAGCATGGCCGCGGCGGCGCTGCCCAGCAGCAGGTTGCGGCGATTCGTCTTCATGGCTCATCTCCCTGCGCGGACGGCGCCTTGGCCGCGCCGTGCTGGCCGTGGTGGGCATGCGCGTCGCCGCCGGATGGTTCGATGATCTCGGCGGCGGGCGGGGTGAAGTCCTGCGGCGGCGGCAGCGGCAGCGCGCCGCCGATGGCGCGTTCGAGCGCCGCGTGCGCCAGCCAGTAGTCGCGCACCGCCTCGATGTAGGCCTGGTAGGTGTCGAACTCATGCCGGCGCGCCTCGATCAGCTCGAAGGCGCCGACCAGCATGAAGTTGTAGCGCTCCTGCTCGCGCGCCACGATCGCCTGGCGCTGCGGCATCAGGGCCTGGCGGAAGGCGTCGATGATCTCCTGCTGGGTCTGCAGCCGCGCCAGGCCGCTGCGCACCGCCTGCTCA
>JANJTY010000549.1 GCA_024710865.1 Lysobacteraceae bacterium
CCCCCCCCCCCCCCCCGCGGGCGGCGCGGCCCCCGCGCGGGGGGGGGGCCCGCCCTCCCCCCCCCCCCACCACCCACGCGCGGGCGCGCGCCCCCCGCGCCTCACCCCCCACCCCCCCGGCCGGCCGGCCACCCCCCGCGACCCGGGCCTTCGATCATCCGAGCCACCCTGTTCGCCACGCGCCTGGTGCCGAACCGGCGATGCCGCTCAATCCTCCAGCTGCGACTTCGCGTAGGCGATATCGAGCGCGTCCATGGCGTCCTTGGGCTTGAGCTTGCTGGCCTTCTCGTAGGCCTCCGCGGCCTCGTCCTCGCGCTTGCCGCCGTAGAGCAGGAGCAGGCCGTTGCCGTACTCGATGTGGGCGATGGGCGAGTCGGGGGTCAGCTTGAGCGCAGTCTTGAGGTGCTCCTCGCCGGTGGCGGCCTTGGCGCCGTAGGTCAGGCCGCCGATCATGCTGCCGACCTTGTCGATGATCTCGGCGTGGTACAGGCCCAGCGCGGTATGCGCCTCGGCGTGTTTGGGCGCGAGCTTGAGCGCCTTGTCCAGGCTCTCCTTGATCTTGCCGGCCAGGCCCTGGCTCAGGGCCTTGGCCACGGAAATGCCCTGGCTGTAGCGCCCCATCGCGAAGGCGCGACGAAAGTGCGCGTTGGCCTCGTTCGGCAGGGCGGCGATGGCCGCTTCGGCCAGCTTGATGCAGGCATCGAAGCGCTTGAGCTGTTCATCCTCGTCCTCGACCAGGTGGATGGCGTGGATGCCCATGGCCTTGACCGCGACCGATGCGCCCAGCGGGCCGAGCGCCTCGCCGCGCTCGAAGGCCGACTGGAAGTCGCCGCGGTGGTAGTCGCGCCAGGCCTCCTGCAGCGCCTCCGCGATGTCGCCTGCGTCGGCCGCCTTGCCGAGCTTGGGATGGGCCTTGAGCAGCGCAGCGACGCGCTTCTCGTCCGGATACGGCTCGCAGTCGCCGGCATGCAGCGAGTCCCAGGCCTTGGCCAGCTTGTCGCCGGCGTAGTCGAAGGCCTTGTTGGCCGGCGCGAACCGGGCCCATGCGCCTTTCTTCGCCATCCTCGCGCTCCCCTTAGCTGTGTGTGGCGCAAGCATTGCCCACGGCCGCGCGCAGGGCAACCGCGGCGATGCGTGTTGCGACGCAACATCGCGGTGATAGCATGCGCGCATCGATGGGCGGCGCCAGAGGCGCACGGGGAGCAGGCATGAAGTTCGACGAGTTCGATCCGGCCAAGGGCCTGGAGGCCATGGCGCGGCAGTTCTGGGGCGCCTGGGGCGATTTCGCCCGCACGGCCGAGGCGCCGGCGGGGCAGATACCCGGCTGGCAGCAGGCGGTCGACTGGTGGAGCCAGCTGGCGCATGGCGGACGCGAGGACGCCAACGCCGCGGTCGAGCAGTTCAATCGCCAGAGCGCGCAGTGGTTCGGCCTGATGCAGTCGGTGGCGGCGCAGTTCGCCGGACAGGAAGGCAGCGCCGCGGACGTGGCGCGCGCGTGGCAGAAGGCGGTCGGGGCGCAAGGCGAGAATCCCTTTCCCGAACTGTTCCGCGGCCTGCGCGGACGCGGCCTGGCCGGACTCGAACAGTGGATCGAGGATGCCTCGCCCTACCTCGACGCCTGGCGCAAGGAAGCCACCGGCCTGCTCGGCCTGCCCACCTTCGGCCTGATGCGCGAGCACCAGGAGCGCTGGCAGGCCCTGCAGAAGGCCCAGCTCGCCCTGCGCGGCAGCCAGAGCGCCTACCAGGCCCTGCTCGCCAAGGCCGGCCAGCGCGCCTTCGAGATCTTCGAGGGCAAGCTGGAGGAGCGCAGCGAGCCGGGGCGGCAGATCGAAGGCGCGCGCGCCCTGTTCGACCTCTGGATCGACGCGGCCGAGGAAGGCTACGCCGAAGTCGCGCTCTCGCCCGAGTTCCGCCGCGTCTATGGGCAGATGGTCAACGACATGATGCGGCTGCGCGCGTCCGTGCAGGACGCGGTCGAACGGGCCACCGGCCTGTTCGGCATGCCCGGCCGCAGCGAAGTCGACGCCGGCCATCGCAAACTGCATGCGCTGGAGAAGCAGGTGCGCGCCCTGCAGGCCGAACTCAAGGCATTGAAGACGACCGCTTCGACGCGACGCGAGGCGCCGGCGCCGGATGTGCGTGCGCAGCCGGCTCCGTCGGCGAAGGCACGGCCGGCGCGCGCCACGGCGGCCAAGCCCGTCGCCAAGGAAGGCGCTCCGGCCAGCACCGAGAAAGCGGCAGCGTCCAATCCGAAGGCCGCCAAGCCCGCGGCCAAGGCCTCGCGTCCCGCACGCGCGGTGGTCAGCGTCGTGCGCATGCCGCTCAGCCCATCGGCGCCGCCTGAGGCCGGCGGGACCAAGCCCGGCAAGACCGGCAAATCCACCAAGTCGCGGAGTGCCAGGGCATGATCGGTCCGCTCAAGCTCAGCCCCCAGGCCCTGGCGGAAGAGAACCTCCGCCTGCAGCGCAAGCTTGGCGCGGGGCTGAAGACCCTGCGCGAAGTCGGCGAGGCCAATTACGGCGCCACCCGCAAGGAAGCCGTCTACAGCGACGGCAAGCTCACCCTGTACCGCTACCGCGGCGAGGGCAAGCCCAGTGCGAAGGTGCCGCTGCTGATCGTCTACGCCCTGGTCAACCGGCCCTACATGGTCGACCTGCAGCACGACCGCTCGCTGGTGAAGGGCCTGCTCGGCCACGGCGAGGACGTCTACATCATCGACTGGGGCTACCCGGACGGCTCCGACCGCTGGCTCGACCTCGACGACTACATCAACCGCTTCATCGACGGCTGTGTCGACCACATCCGCGATGCGCATGGGCTCGATGCGATCAACGTCCTCGGCATCTGCCAGGGCGGCGCCTTCTCGCTCTGCTACAGCGCCCTGCATCCGGAGAAGGTGCGCAACCTGATCACCATGGTGACCCCGGTGGATTTCCACACCGAGGACAACATGCTCTCGCACTGGACCCGCGATCTGGACGTGGACCTGTTCGTCGGAGCGCTCGGCAACGTGCCGGCCGACCTGATGAACTGGTGCTACCTCACCCTCAAGCCCTTCCGCCTCAACCTGCAGAAGTACCTCGGCCTGGTCGACGTGCTGGACGACGTCGGCGAGCTGGAGAACTTCCTGCGCATGGAGAAGTGGATCTTCGATTCGCCCGACCAGGCCGGCGAGGCCTTCCGCCAGTTCATCCGCGATTTCTACCAGGGCAACAAGCTGGTCAAGGGTGGCCTGGAAATCGGTGGGCGCGAGGTGAGCCTGAAGGCGATCGATATGCCGGTACTCAACATCTTCGCCGAGCAGGATCATCTGGTGCCGCCCTCGGCCTCCCGCCCGCTCGGCAAGCACGTGGGTACGCGCGACTACACCGAACTGGCCTTCCGCGGCGGACACATCGGCATCTACGTCTCGGGCCGGGCCCAGCGCGAGGTGCCGAAGGCGATCCACGACTGGCTGGCGCAGCGCTCGCGCTGAGCGGAGCAGGGCAGCGGCGAACCGGCCCCGCAGCGGTGCCGGTTCAGCCCGCCTCGACCAGGCGCTGCACGCGGTTGCGGCCACACTGCTTGGCGCTGTAGAGCGCGCGGTCGGCGCGGCGCATGGCATCGGCCGGCGTGACGTCGCTGGCGCCGCCGAGTTCGGTCACGCCCAGGCTCAGGGTGACGCCGACGACGCAGGCGTCGCCGACGAAGGGCGCCGCCGAAACGCGGCGACGGAGGCGTTCGGCGACCTGCACCGCGCGATCCACGTCCAGGTGCGGCAGCACGATGGCGAACTCCTCGCCGCCGTAGCGCGCCACGATGCCGCGCTCGGGCGCCACCGCCTCCTCCATCTGGCGTGCGACCCAGCGCAGGCAGTCGTCGCCGACCAGATGGCCGTGCGTGTCGTTGATCGCCTTGAAGTGGTCGATATCGGCCATCACAAGGGACAGCGCGCGGCCCTGCTGGCGAGCGTCGGCGAACTCGCGCAGCAGCTCCTCCTCGAAATGGCGACGGTTGAACACGCCGGTGAGGCCGTCGCGGCGATTGAACTCGCGCAGCCGGCCATTGGCCTCGGAGAGCTGGGTCAGGGCCGAACTCAGCTCTTGCGTGCGCTTCTCGACGCGCGACTCGAGCTGGTCCCTTGCATCCTTCACGATGCGTTCGTTCTCGTTGCGCAGCGCCGCGTAGCGGTAGGCGAGGGCGAAGGACAGCAGCACCATCTCCAGCGCCGAGCCGATCTGGATGCCGTACTCGGTCACGAAGGTCTTGGGCAGCAGCCCAAACGAGACCATGGCGTAGACCAGTGTGCCCAGCAGCAGGATCGACCAGGCCAGCAGGAACCAGCGCGCCGGCAGGTAGCCACGCCGCGCCGCCAGCACGGCCGAGGTCAGCACGATGGCGATGCCGGGAAAGACCGAGGCGGTACCGATCAGCACCGCCGGACGGTAGGGCAGCAGCGGCGTCAGCGCCGCCAGCACGGCCATCGCGAGCATCAGCCAACCGCTCAGGCGCGCGCCCAGCGGCACCAGCCGTTTCAGTTCGAGGTAGTGGCGCGCGAACTGCAGCATCGCGATCAGGCCGAGCGCGATGCTGAGCGGCACGGCCAGGTTCGCCAGCCAGGGCGAGCCGGGCCAGAAATACTGGAAGGCCAGCCCGTTGACGCTCAGCATCACCGCGCCGAAGGCGCTGATATGCAGCACGTAGTAGAGGTAACTGCGGTCGCGCAGCGAGACGAAGAGCACCAAGTTGTAGAGCAGCAGCGCGAGCAGGATGCCGTAGTACAGGCCGACGCCGAGCTGGGCGTCGCGCTCGTGCTGTTCGAAGGCCTGCGGCCGCCACAGGATCAGTGGCACCTGCAGCGAGCTTTCGCTCTGTACCCGCACCAGCAGGTCGGCCCAGCGCCCGGACGGCAGATCGACCCAGAAGTTCGGGTGGCGGTGGGCGATGGCGCGCTCGGCGAAGGGCAGGCGGTCGCCCGAGGCCATGCGCGTTACCTTGCCATCGGCATCGCGCAGGTAAAGCTCGATGTGGTCGAGCAGGGCGTAATCGACCACCAGCAGCCAACGCGAGAGGTCGGCGTCGATGTTCTGCAGCCGCACCTGGAACCAGTGCGGCTGGGCGTGGAAGCCGACCACGGGGGCATTGCCGGGCACTCGATCGAATCCGCCGTTGTCGGCGATCTCGAACAGGCGGGTGGCCTCCAGGTCCTGCTCGTACTGGACGCGGTAGCTGGTGTGCGGGGCCAGGTCGAGGCGCTGCAGCTCGCCCTGGATGCGTGCCGGCTCGGGATAGCTTCGCGCCAGCGACAGCGCCGGCAACAGGAGCAGGGCCAAGGCGCACGCCGCAAGGCGCCGCCACAGCCCGACTGGGCCGCGCGGGAACGCGTCGAATCTGGCCAAGCCCCCGTCCATTCATCGGGACAATACGCCGAAGCGCGCAGGCTCGGGACGCATGCGCGCTGAACGGAGCGAACTGCGGGATCAGTGGTTGACAATGTAATAGTGCGCTATTACATTGCGCGGACCATGAAGCGCCGCGCCCTCGAACCCGCCGCCGATCCGGAAAGCGCCGAACGCCAGCTGTTCCGCGCGCTGCTGTCGCTGCGCACGGAGGACGAGCTGGCGGCGTTCTTCCACGATCTCTGCACCCCGGCCGAACTCGAAGCCATGGCCGACCGCTGGCAGGTGGTCGCGCCGCTGTGCGAGGGCCTGCCCTACCGCGAGATCCACGAGCGCACCGCGGTCAGCGTGACCACCATCGGCCGGGTCGCGCGCTGCCTCAGTCACGGCGCCGGCGGCTACCGCCTCGCGGCCGAACGCCTGGGCCTGCATCGACATTGACGTTACCTGCGTCGCTGCACCGGCCGCCCGCGGCCACCCTTTCCGAATCATCGATCCTTAGGAACTGCCCCATGTCACGCGATCGCCTGCGCATCGCCACGCAAAAATCCGGCCGCCTGGGCGACCCTGCGCGCGAGCTGCTGGCCCGCGCCGGCCTTGCCTTCCGCGAAAGCCGCGACCGCCTGTTCTGCTACGGCGAGGGCCAGCCCGTCGACCTGCTGCTGGTGCGCGACGACGACATTCCCGGCCTGATCGCCGAGGGCGTGTCCGACCTCGGCATCGTCGGCCAGAACGTGCTGGAGGAGCAGGCCGAGGAGCGCCGCAGCCAGGGCCTGCCCGAGGCCTACCGCGCCCTGCGCACCCTCGGCTTCGGCCACTGCCGTCTGTCCATCGCGGTGCCGGCGGAGTGGGAGTGGACCGGCCCGGAGCGCCTCGCCGGCACCCGCATCGCCACCAGTTACCCCAACCTGCTCAAGCGCTGGCTGCGCGAGCGCGGCATCGAGGCCGAGGTCGTGGTGCTCTCGGGCTCGGTCGAGATCGCGCCCAAGCTGGGCAAGGCCGAGGCCATTTGCGACCTCGTTTCCACTGGCCGCACCTTGCAGGCCAACCAGCTGCGCGAGGTCGAGGTGATCCTGCAGAGCCAGGCGGTGTTGGCCGGCCCGGTCGAGCCCTTCGAGGGCGAGCGCGCCGAACTGGCCGACAGCCTGTTGCGCCGCCTCACGGGCGTGCTGGAGCTGCGTGATTCCAAGCTGCTGATGCTGCAGGCACCGCGCGCGGCCCTGCCGGCCATCATCGAGCTGCTGCCGCAGGCCGATGCGCCCTCGGTGATGCAGCTCGACGGCCAGCCCGAGTCGGTGGGCCTGCAGGCGATCTGCCCCCGCGCCCACACCGGGGGCCAACTGGGAGACAAGAAGCGCGCCGGCGCGCG
>JANJTY010000571.1 GCA_024710865.1 Lysobacteraceae bacterium
GTTCGGTTGCGGCGCCGGGGCACGGTTGCTGCTGCCGCCACGATCCTGGCCGCCGCCGTAACTGCCACCGCCGCGCGGGGCGCTGCCGCGTTCCGGGCGTTCACGGCTCATGCCGCCACCACCGCCGCCACCTTCGCCGCCCGGGCGGCCGCCGAGCATCTGCATCTCGTTGGCGATGATGTCGGTGCTGAAGCGTTCGATGCCGTCCTTGTCGGTGTACTTGTCGGTGCGCAGCGAGCCCTCGACGTAGACCTGCGAGCCCTTGCGCAGATACTCGCCGGCGATCTCGGCGAGGCGGCCGAAGAACTTGACCCGATGCCACTCGGTCCGTTCCTGCTGCTCGCCGGTCTGCTTGTCCTTCCAGGATTCGGAGGTCGCGATCCGGATGGAGGTGATGGCGCTGCCGCCGGCGCTGTAGCGGGTCTCTGGATCGGCACCGAGGTTGCCGACCAGGATCACCTTGTTGATTCCACGTGCCATGTAGCTGATTTCCCTGAAGTTTGCGCCGCAGGCCGGCGCCGGAAGCAGGCTAGTATAGTCGCCCGCGCACGCCCATCCGAATTTCCGGCGTCGCGACGTAGGACTCCTCCGACCCCGCCGCGGTTCCCACCTCGAGCTGTCGGGCCGCCTGATCGGACTTCCTGCAATCGCCGCGACGAGACAGCCCCGTATAATCCGCCCTCCTCCACCGCAACGCCCAACGCACGACGTGAGCGCACAGCCTGCCGCCGCCCTGCCCCAGGCCCTCGGCCTGCGCGAGATCCAGGCCCTGGTGGCCGACGAGATGGGCGCGGTCGATGCACTGATCCGGCGTCGCCTGCACTCCGAGGTGGCGTTGATCGACCAGGTCGCCGAGCACATCATCGCCGCCGGCGGCAAGCGTCTGCGTCCGATGCTGGTGCTGCTGGCCGCGCGCGCCTGCGGCTACGCCGGTCGCGACCACCTGCAGCTGGCCGCGGTGATCGAGTTCATCCACACCGCCACCCTGCTGCACGACGACGTGGTGGACGAGTCCGATCTGCGCCGCGGGCGCAAGACCGCGAATGCGCTCTGGGGCAATGCACCGAGCGTGCTGGTCGGCGATTTCCTCTACTCGCGCAGCTTCCAGCTGATGGTCGAACTGGAGCGCATGGCGGTGATGCGCATCCTGGCCGACACCACCAACGCCATCGCCGAGGGCGAGGTGCTGCAGCTGCTGCACGTCGGCAATCCCGATACGGACGAAGCCGCCTACCTGCGCGTGATCGAGCGCAAGACCGCGGTGCTGTTCGCCGCTGCCACCCGCCTCGGCGCGGTGCTGGCCGGCGCGGACGAAGCCACCGAAACGGCCATGGCACGCTACGGCCTGGAACTGGGCCTGGCCTTCCAGATCGCCGATGACGTGCTCGACTACAGCGGCGATGCCGATGCGCTGGGCAAGAACCTCGGCGACGACCTGGCCGAGGGCAAGGCCACCCTGCCCCTGATCCACGCCATGGCGCACAGCGACGCCGCCACCCGGGCCCGTCTGCGCGAGATCGTCGAGCAGGGCGAGGTCGCCGCGATGCCGGAGGTGCTGGCCGCGATCCGCGCCTGCAGCGGCCTGGACTACGCACGCGAGCGGGCCCGCCGCCACGCCCACGAGGCGCTGGCCGCACTGGCCGTGCTGCGCCGCTCGCCGCCCCAGGCCGCGCTGGCCGGCCTGGCGCACTACGCCGTGGATCGCGACCGCTAGCGGTCCCGCCCGGGACGGCCGGCCAGCTTCCCCCTGCAACACCGCGGCGCGGGTTCTGGCAGACTTTTCCAACCTGCCAGGACCGGATGTCGGGCGGGACAGGATTCGGGGGACTCGACCATGACCATCACGGCCCCGGCGCTGCTGCTGGCGGCGCTGTCGCTGCTGCCGCTCGCCGCCCGTGCCCAGCCCGAGGCCGGCTCGCAGCCGGATGCCGAAGGCGCCCGGGATGAGCGCGCTGATACCACCCTGCCCGAAGTGATGGTGACCGCCCGCAAGCGCGCCGAGTCGCAGCAGCAGGTTCCGGTCAGCGTGGTCAGCCTGGACGCGGACGCGCAGCGGAGACAGGGCGTGGACGACCTGGGCCGCCTCGGCGCATCGGTCCCGGGTCTGCAGCAAGGCGACCTCGCCATCACCAGCCGGCTCAGCCTGCGCGGCGTCAACTCGGGCGACAACAACGCCTTCGAGCAGGCCGTGGGCGTCTATGTCGACGGCGTCTACCGCGGGCGCATGAACCAGCAGCACATCGGCCTGTACGACCTCGAACGCATCGAGGTGCTGAAGGGACCGCAGGTGGCGCTGTACGGCAACAGCTCGATCGGCGGCGCGATCAGCGCGGTGACGCGCAAGCCTGGCTTCGACTTCGGCGGCGAGCTGCGCAGCAGCTATGAGACCGAATACCAGACCTGGCGCCTGGCCGGCGGCGTGGATCTTCCGGTGAACGAGACCCTCGCCTTCCGCCTGTCCGGCAGCTGGCGCGAGCAGCACCGCGGTCTGTGGCCGAACGAGGCTTCCGGCCGCGCCGAGCCGCGCTCGGATCACGAGGCCTTCCGCCTCGGCGCGCTGTCGCTGGCGAGCGATGCACTCAGCGTCGGCCTGCGCCACGAGCGCGGCCGATTTGCGCGCGACGGCCACATCTTCGACGTGTTCAAGCACGTCGATGGCCAGGGCAACCCCTGGCCCGGCTCTCCGTTCACCGGGCTCGACGATGGCCGACTGAACATCGGTAACGGCGCCCCCTTCCTCAAGCCCGAGGCCTTCCTCGCCACGCAGATGGAGGAAACCGCGCTGGAGCTGCACCTCGACGCCGAGCGCTTCTCGCTGACCTCGATCAGCAGCCACAGCGGCTACGACTTCGCCCACTCGGCCGATGTCGACCTCACTCCGGCCACCCTGATCGGCGTCTATCAGGAGGAAGGCTACAGCCAGCATTCGCAGGAGCTGCGCATCGACGGCCAGGCCTCGGAGCGGCTGGGCTACGTCGCCGGGGTCTACTTCCAGCGCGACGACTTCCGCAATGACTACTACTCCGACTTCAACCTGCCCGCCCTGGTCGCGCCGGCCTTCGGCCTGCCGGTGGCGCAGGTACAGGCACTACTGTCGCCGTTCACCCGCCACATCCTGCTCGACCAGCAGACCCGCCAGGCGGCGGTCTTCGCCCATCTGGATTTCGCCGTGAGCGACCGCCTCACTGCAGGCCTGGGCGCACGCTGGCAGGACACCCGCAAGCGCGCGCACCAGGCCGTGCGCACAGCGGATCTCGACCACCGCAACAGCCTGGGCGAGCTGGTCGATCTGCGCTGGCTCGATCCCACCCTGGCGCCATTGCTGCTCGCCAATCCGGCCTACCTGGCCGACCCCACCGGCTACGTGCTGACCCTGCCCGACGGCAGCCAGGTCGGGCCGGTGCTCGCGCCCAACCACGTGCTGGGCTACCAGATCGTCTCCAACGGCCGCGGCACCCTGCACGAGTTCGAGAACCTCTCGCGCCGCGAGCGCCAGCCCATGCTGCAGGCCAGCCTGGCCTGGCAGCAGGCGCCGGACCTGCTGCTGTATGCCAGCTGGTCGAACGGCGCCAAGGCCGGCGGCTTCGACGTCCTCTACGAAGGCGGCGTGCGCGACGAGGCCGAGTACGAGGACGAGCAAGCCAGCGTGTTCGAGCTGGGCCTGAAAAAGGACTGGCCGATCCTGCGCCTCAACCTTGCCGCCTTCCACGGCCGCTACGACGACCTGCAGGTGTCGGTGTTCGACGGCGGCATCGGCTTCACCGTCGGCAA
>JANJTY010000623.1 GCA_024710865.1 Lysobacteraceae bacterium
CGCGCGCCGCATCGACGCCGGCCACGAGCGCGGCGAGGTCGCCGGCACGCCGAGCTACATGGCGCCCGAGCAGGCCCTGCTCGAATCGCATCCGCTTTCAGCCAGCACCGACATCTGGGGCCTGGGCGCGATCCTGTACGAGTGCCTGACCGGGCGCCCGCCCTTCCTGGCGCCGGATGCGCAGCGCACCCTGGAGCGGGTAGTCGGCGAGCCGCCGCAGGCGCCTCGCGGCCACAACCGCGAAATCCCCGCAGACATCGACGCGATCTGCCTGAAGTGCCTGGAGAAGGACCCAGCCCGGCGCTATGCCGGCGCGCGCGAGCTGGCCGAGGACCTGCGCCGGTTCCTCGAAGGCGAACCGGTCACGGCGCGTTCGCCCGGCACGCTCGAATCGGCCTGGCGCTGGATTCAGCGCAACCAAGCGGTGACCGGCCTGATCGCGGTGGTGCTGATCGGCATCGCCAGCAGCACCTGGCAGGCGTACCAAGCCGAGCAGGCCCGTCGGGTTGCCGAGGCACGCAAACTGCAGGCGGAGGCGGCGCAGGAGGAAGCGCAGAACCAACGGACCCTGGCACTGGGCAACGCCGAACGTCTGCGGCACAGCGCCGCCCTGATGGCCTCGCTGTTTCCGGCGGATGAGACAGAGCTAGAAGCGCTGCGGAATGCAAACAAGGCCGCCGGTCGCGCCGTGGAATGGCTGCAAGCGCGTCTGCCGGGCGACGAGGAAGCGCAGGCGGGCATCCTGCGCGCCTTCCTTGACGCGTTGATGGAAGCAGGAAAGACCAGCGTCGCGCAGGATTTCGTCTATCACATCAGCACGCGACTGGGTGGCGAATACTACCGTCAGGTCGTGCAGCGCCTGCTCGCACAGGACGCCGCCGAGGCCAAGGTGGCTGCGATGCTCGTGTCATATCGACTCGCTCCTGGCCGCAACCTGCTGGCAGAGACCGTCTCAGCGACCTTGGCTGCCCACCCGCAGAACGTGGAGGCGCTGTTCGTCGCCACCTTGCTGTGCGGCGAGTCGGACTCTGGCGAGTCGTGCGTGGAGACAGACGTCGCGGAACGACTGGTCGCTCGCGAGCCCGACAACACCGCGAACTGGATCATGCTGGCCTCCCGATTGGAGCAGGATCGAGCCCGGTTGCGCGACACGATCAGACGCGCGGCGAGCGCCTCCCGTTATGACGATCGCTACGGCCGCAATCTGCTCCTGACCCGCGAGGCGCCCCAGCGCTCGGGCGCAAGGCTCCCACCTCTTTTGGCCGAACTCACGCGAATCGTGCATGCAGAGATCGAACCCGAGATCGCTTTCGGCTACCTGCGCTTCTGGGATACGCCGGTCATGGACTACCGTGCGGTTGCAAAGGCCTGCAAGCCGCACGGGAAGGACGTACTCGATCCGGGTCTGCGCGACGATTGCCTCGCGATCGGCTTGCGGCTAGCCCGCTCGCGAAGCAGCCTGATCGCCAACATGATCGGGGCGGTCATGGTGATGCGACTGACCCGCGGCACGCCGTTGTGGGATGAAATGCTCAATCTGCGCAGACGCTACCAGTGGGTCAACGCCTCGCTGAAGGATCGCGAGGAGTCGGAAGACGACGGGCTCGGATTGCCGGCGGAGTACGCGCGGGATCTAGAGCAGTTCGGAGAGATGGAGGCCTACCTAAGGCGTCTCGACCGATTCGGCATACCGCGCGATCCGCCGCAGGGCTGGGAGCCCGAGCATCCCGAGATGCTCCTGCCGGAGGAGGATCGCGCCGAATTCCTCGCTCGCCGCGCGCAGGGAAAGAACGAATCCTGAAGGCGACCACCTGGCTGCCGTGAGCCGCACCAGCACCGATTCGACCGCAGGATGGACGCGCCGCCGGACTGGCTGCCGGAGGAGCCGACCGCGCTGATGATTCCGGAGGAGCGGGCGCTGTATGCGGAATTCAGAGAACAGGCCCGCAGCTGGGTTGTATCCGGGCGCTGACCCCGCGTCAACGGAACCAATGGGGTCAAGCACGTAAACTGGGAGCATGAAGATCGGCCCGCACGCCATCGCCCCCAACCTGATCCTGGCGCCCATGGCCGGCGTCACGGACAAGCCCTTCCGCATCCTGTGCAAGCAGCTGGGCGCGGGGCTGTGCGTGTCGGAGATGACCACGTCCGATCCGCGCCTGTGGCGCACGCGCAAGTCGCTGCAGCGCATGGACCACGCCGACGAGCCCGGGCCGGTATCGGTGCAGATCGCCGGCACCGATCCGCAGGTGCTGGCCGAGGCGGCGCGCTACAACGTGGCGCACGGGGCGCAGATCATCGACATCAACATGGGCTGCCCGGCGAAGAAGGTGTGCAACGTCTGGGCCGGCTCCGCCCTGATGCGCGACGAGGCCCTGGTGATGCGCATCCTGCGCGCGGTGGTGGCCGCGGTGGACGTGCCGGTGACGCTGAAGATCCGCACCGGCTGGAATGCCGATAACCGCAATGCGCCGCGCATCGCGCGCATCGCCGAGGACAGCGGCATCGCGGCGCTGGCGGTGCATGGCCGCACCCGCGACCAGCAGTACACCGGTACCGCCGAGCACGACACCGTGGCCGCGATCAAGGCCGCGCTGTCGATCCCGGTGCTGGCCAACGGCGACGTCGATTCGCCCGACGCCGCAGCCGCGGTACTGCGCCACACCGGCTGCGACGGCCTGCTGATCGGGCGCGCGGCGCAGGGCCGGCCCTGGATCTTCCGCGAGATCGCGCACTACCTCGCTACCGGCGAACGCCTGCCCGAACCTTCGCTGACCGAGGTGCGCGACATCCTGCTCGGCCATCTGCGCGCTCTGCACGCCTTCTACGGCGAGCCGCAGGGCGTGCGCATCGCGCGCAAGCACCTGGGCTGGTACGCGAAGGACCAGCCCGCGCACGCGTCCTTCCGTGCCGTGGTCAATCGCGCCGACTCGGCCAGCGCACAGATCGAGCTGACCGAGGCCTGGTTCGCCGACCTGATCGCCGGGCGCGAGCCAAACCTGGCGCAGGCGGCCTGAGCCGCCCTCAGTCGCCGAGGAACTGCAGCAGCTCGGCGTCGCTGACCGTGGTCGGATCGGCTGGATCGTAGGGCGCGGAGAAGTCGCGTCCGGCCAGCGCCGCGGGTATGCGCGGGCGCGCGTAGTTCACGTGTTCGAAGCGGGCCAGCAGATCGGGATTGCCGTCGCCGATCAGCGTCATGTTGTGGCCGAACTGATCCCCCGGCCAGTACACGCCCTGGATCGAGGCCCAGTCGGTGTAGGTGGTGAGGCCGACCTGCAGGGTGGCGGGGAAATCGTCGCGCCGGTAGCGCCGGTGCACCCGCCAGTCGCCGCCCGCGGGCCGGAGCAGCAGGATCAGGTGCACGCCATCCAGGCGCGCGGCGCGCAGCTCGAACACCGGCACCGCCGGACAGGCCGGGTCGCAGGCGCTGCTGATCTGCAGGATGGAATCGCTGTCGATCGTGGTCTTGACCTCGTGCTGGTAGCTGCCGGGCGCATCGGCCGCGCCGGCGCTGAGGAAGACGTAGTTCTCGCCGCCGGGCGTCCAGTCGTCGGGCGATTCGATCGGGCGCGGCGCGCGGATGAAGATCCCGGCCAGCGAGTAAAGCGCGTTCGGCGCGCCGCTGCCGGCGCGGTTGGTGGCGGTGAAGCGCGTGTCGACCACGAAGTCGCCCGTCACCGGCTTGAACACCAGCACGCCGCGCAGATCCTGGTACCAGGAGCTGGTGTAGGGCATCAGCGTCATCTGTCCGGGCGCGGTCTGATCGATGTCCCAGGTTTCGAGCTGGTCGTGCGGCCAGCCTTCGACCTGGTACAGGCGCTGCCAGTCGGACAGGGTGACTGGGTCGTCGAAATGGTCGCTCAGCGCGCACAGATCGTCGGCGGGAAACGGCGCCCCGTCCGGCTCGAACGAATCCGCGAACAGGACGCAGCGGGCCCACAGCGGCGTCCACACCATGGCGAAAGCGAGGGCCAGGACGAATCCAAGGCGGCGAAGCGGCATGGCGCGCTCTCCTGAAGCACGGTGGGCTCGGTCGACAGTACGCGAAGCGGTAGCCGGAACGACGCGCCGGGTGAAGCGGGCTGCGTGTCGCTTTGCCGTCCGGCCTGCGTACTTCCGCACCAAGCCCGAACCGAGCCATGGAGTCCGCCATGTCCCCCCTGCCCCGAGTCCTGCCCGCCCTCTGCGCCGGCCTGCTGGCCCTGCCCGCCGCGGCGGCCACCTTCAACGTCGACCAGTTCGCCATCGATGCGGTGGACGACAGCCCCGGCGACTGCCAGTGCAGCAGCATCGTGGGCGGCAGCTGCACGCTGCGCGCGGCCGTGATGGAGGCCAACGCCTGCGCCGGCACCGACACCATCCACTTCGCCAATGCGGCGCTGGACCAGATCGTGGTGCTGAACATGGCCGGCAACGGGGGCGCCGACGTCGGCGATCTCAACATCACCGAAAGCCTGAACATCCGCGGCTGGTGGTCGGGTGCCATCCTCCCGCCGCAGGATGCCGACCGCCTTCCGATCGTCGAGGCCTCGGCGCTGGGCCATCGCATCTTCCACATCGCTGGCGCCGGCGTGAACGTCGACATCCGGGGCCTGCAGCTGCGCGGCGGCGATGCCGGCGCTTCGCCCGGCGGCGCGATCTACAACAATGCCAACCTCAGCCTCAGCACCGTCCGCTTCCAGGACAACACCGCCGCCATCGGCGGCGCCATCGCCAACATGGCCAGCGGCATGCTCACGGTGAACGGCTCGGACTTCCTGTTGAACGCGGCCAGCAGCGACACCCAGGGCGGCGGCGCGATCAGCAACTTCAACCAGGCCACGATCCGGCGCAGCAGCTTCCGCGACAACCGCCACAGCGGCCTCATCCGCGCCACGCTCTACACCGCGCCGGACTCCAGCCTGGTCATCGAGGACTCGATCATCAGCGGCGCACCGGAAGCGGCCGGCGACAGCGCAAACAACGGCATCCGTGCGGTGGATCCAGCCCTCCTGCACGTGCGCAACAGCAGCCTGGTCGATTTCGACCTGGGCGGGGCCGCGCTCTGGCTGCAGGCGCTCGACGGCGATGGCGCGGTCCGGGTGGCCAACGCGTTGCTCTCGAACGACAGCGGGCAGGCCGCCTGCGTGCTCGAGACTGCCGCGGGCGCCGCCGGCGACGTGGTCTTCGACCATTCGCTGATCCGCCAGGGCGTTGCCTTCAACGCCTTTCCCTGCGAGCCCTACTTCGGCCCCGACGTCATCGACGGGCCAGCGCCTTCGCTCATGCCCTTGGCGCAGAACCCGCGCCAGCTCACCCGCTACCGCATGGCCTGGCTGGGCTCCGGCCTGCGGGATGCCGGCAACCCGGACGCGCTCGATCCCGACCCGGCCCTGCGCTGCACCAGCAGCAGCCAGAACGGCGTGATGCGGCCGCAGGATGGCGATGCCGACGGCACCCCGCGCTGCGACCTGGGCGCGGCCGAGGCCAGCAGCGCCAGCGCGCTGACCTTCATCGTCGACAGTCCGCTGGAGGGCGTCGATGCCGTGCCGGGCGATGGCGTGTGCGCCACCGTATCGGCCACCTGCACCCTGCGCGCGGCGGTGATGGAGGCCAACGCCAAGCCCGGCCCGGACCGCATCGAGTTCGCCCCCGGCACCGACCTGGCGCAGCTCTTCCTGGCCGGCGCGGGCGGCGCCGAACAGGGCGATCTAGACATCACCGAGCAGGTGACGGTCTCAGGCAACCTGGAGCATGGGCGTCCGGTGACCACGGTGCTCGGCCTGCCGGGCCTGGGCGATCGCCTGTTCCACGTGCACCTGCCGCCGGGTGAGACGGTGCGCCTGGAGAACCTGGTGCTGAGCGGCGGCCGCGCGCCGGACTTCCAGAACGGCGGCGCGCTGGCCCTCACCAGCGAAAGCACGGTGTCGATCGAGCGCGTCGTCGCGACCGACAACAGCGCCGGCATGGGCGGCAACGGCGGCGCCTTCGCGCTGAGCAACGGCGAACTGCTGGTGCGCGACTCGGACCTGTACAGGAACGCCGCGGGCGGCCAGGGCGCCGCGATCTACGTGGCGCCCTCGGCGCGGCTGGTGGTGGAGGACGCGAGCATCCGCCTGCACGGAGAGGCCAGCGACTTGCCCGATCTGAAGGCCGCCGTCCGGCTCAACGCGGGCGAGGCCGTGCTCAGCCAGGTCACCTTTGCCGGCAACGAACTGGCGCTGTATGGCACCGGCGACTTCGAGCTGTCCCTGCGCAACAGCAGCCTGGCCCTCAACGAGGACTTGGCCGGCGCGCACTTCGTCTGGGGCGTGGCCCATCACCTGCTGCTCGACGGCGGCCCCGGCGCGCACTTCCAGGCCATCGCCAACGCCTTCGAGGACGGCGGATTGTGCGAGGTTCAGCTCGACCCCGGCGCGGTGCAGGACAGCGCGCACTACAACCTGTCCGAAGCCGGCTGCGCGCCGGCCCTGGGCCTGGTCGGCAACCTGGTCGACTACGCCGACTTCCACTACCGCACCGCGCCAGAGGCCGGGCGCGTCGGGCGCGTGCTGTACCCGCGCCCGGGCTCGCCGCTGGTCGACCGGGTGCCGACCGACGCCCAGCACTGTTCGGCGATGGACGCGCGCGGTGCGGCGCGGCCGGTCAATGCCAGCGGCCAGGTCGCGGCCCTGTGCGACGTGGGCGCGGTGGAACTCAGCGCCGCCGAGTTCGTGCCGCAGCCGCTCCTGGTCAATGTGTATGACGTCGACCTGCCCGATGCCGCGACCTGCAACCGCGTCTGCGATGCGGACGAGACCGAGCCGGGCGAGCAGTGCACGCTGCGCGCCGCGGTGATGGAGAGCAACTGCCCATGGGTCGATCAGGACTGGACCAGCGAGATCGTGATTCCCCAGGCCGGCGTGACGATTCCACTCGACCTGCCCCCGGCTGCCGATGGCGCGGGTGGGACCTTGCGCTTCGCCCATCCGGCCTACGCGCGACGCATCGTGGGGCCCGAAGTGAGCGGCGATGCGCGGCCACTGCTGCTGGCCTCGCACGGCAAGGGCGTAATCGACAACTCGGGAAACGACAGCTCGCTTGAGCTGGCCAATCTGCGCATCACCGGCGGCAGCGAGCTTCCCGGCATCGGCGGCGGCGTTTCGCACGGCGGCGGCGGCACGCTCGGCCCCCTGCATCTGCGCAACGTCGAACTGTTCGGCAACCAGGCCTCGCAGGGCGGCGCCATCCACGCCGGCGCCGAGACCCTGCTGGAGCGGGTTTCGATCCACGGCAACGCCGCCACCGACTATGGCGCCGCCATCCAGAAGCAGGCCGGCGGCCCGCTGACCATCGTCGACTCCAGCATCCACGGCAACACGGTCCTTGATCCGGGCCTGCGCGCGGCGATTCGGTACCAGGACAGCGACTCCTCCGGCCTCGTGGTGAGCAACACCACCGTCAGCAGCAACAACGGCACCGGTATCGAGATCTACCAGGCCCTCTCCGAAGGCAATGTCTACCGCATCGAGGCGAGCACGTTCAGCGACAACGGCGGGCACGGAATCGCCTTCGGCGGACCGGTATTCAGCGTC
>JANJTY010000651.1 GCA_024710865.1 Lysobacteraceae bacterium
GTGCCGACAACCAGTTCGACCGCGACACGGCGCAGCGCTTCCACCCCAGCCACCTCAAGCAGCTCGCGCCTGCGGGGCGGCTGGACATCGACTCCACCGGCCTGCTGGTGCTGACCCAGGATGGCCGCATCGCCCGCCAGCTCATCGGTGAGGACTCCAAGGTCGACAAGGAGTACCTGGTACGGGTCGAAGGCCGCATCATCGACGGCGGCCTGGCCTTGCTCAACCATGGCCTCATGCTCGACGACCGTCCGCTGCGCCCCGCCAAGGTCGAGTGGATCAACGACGACCAGTTGCGCTTCGTGCTCAACGAAGGCCGCAAACGCCAGATCCGCCGCATGTGCGAACTTGTGGGCCTGAAGGTCGTTGGTCTCAAGCGCGTGCGTATCGGCCGCGTCAAGCTCGGCGATCTGCCACTCGGGCAGTGGCGTTTTCTGCGCGCGGACGAGGGGTTCTGAGCGCTACCCAGGTCTGCGCTCAGTCTCCATGGCGGGATGCAGAGGCCTGAGCGCGTTCGCGCGCGACGTCGGCGGCGAGCTCGTCGCCCAGCGGCCCGGTCTTCGGGGTCATTCCGGAGCGGTGGGCAGCGCGCGCCATGGCGTGCGCGGCGAGCGGTGCGGTGGCGAGCACGATGACCAGGGCGAACACTGCCGCCAGCGCAAAGGCGCCGCTGGTGGCTGCCGCGACGCCGCCGAGGATGAGCGCGGCGCCGAGCGCGCCCGCCTTGCTCGCAGCGTGCATGCGGGTGTAGCTGTCGGGCAGGCGCAATACGCCAATGGCGCCGATCAGGCCGATCAGGGCACCCAGCAACAGCAGGGCAGACGATAGCCAGGCGAGGAATCCGTTGCTCATGGCTTGTCCTCCATCGGTTGCGGGCTGAGCGCGGCGGGTTCGTCCGGCGGCGGGCGGTCTACCCAGGTCACCTTTTCGTCCGCACCGCGGCCGCGGCGGCGGAACATCAAGATGAAGGCCGTGGTACCGAGGAATGACACCAGCGCCAGCACCACGGCGCCATCGAGCAGCATCGGTTCCGCGGTCGCCAGCGCCAGCAGGGCGATGACGCCGATCCCGAGCAAGGTCAGCGCATCGATCGAGACCACGCGGTCGGTTGCGTGCGGGCCGCGGATCAGGCGCACGAGCACGAGCACCGCGCTGATGCCCTGGAGTGCGAAGGTGAGGGGCAGTACCCAGCTGGCGCCGGCGATTTCGCTGATCATGCCTGTCCTCCATCGGTGGCCTTGGGGGCGGGCGGCTCGCCGCCATCGATCCAGGCAAGCAGCCGGCGCTCGATCTCGCGCACGCCGGACTCCACTGCGTCGGCGTCCCGGGCGTCGATGGCGTGGATGTACAGCAGGCCCGATTCGGGCGCGTAGTCGAGGGCGAGGGTGCCCGGTGTGAGCGTCAGCAGACAGCCGAGCAGGGTGGCGACGCGATCGTCCCGGCGCGCCAGGCGCAGCTTGATCACCGCAGGCTGTGGCCGCACGCTGCGGCCGAGCACGACGCGGGCGACGTCGATGCTGGCCTTGAAGATCTCGGCGGCAAACCAGAACGCGAAGCGCGTGCCGTGTTCGAGCCGGCACACGTAGCGGCGAATGCCGAGCAGGTCGCTCGCCAGGCGCAGCCCGATGTGGATCACCACAAAGGCGGCCAGCACGCCGAGCGGGCTGAGAACACCGACGAAGGCCGCCAGGCCCACCGCAAGCAGAATATGCAAGCCCAACATGTTCATCGCCCTCCGGCCGCGACCACGGCCTGGATGTAGGCCTGCGGTGCGGCGAGTTGGTCGGCCGCGGCGACCGCGTAGTCCATCACCGGGCCGGCACCAAGGCCGATCGCCACGGTCATCGCAGCCAGCGCGCTCACGGCCCACAGCGCCGGGCGCAGGCCGGCCGCGCTGCGTGCGCTGATACCGCCCGCGGGGTGGGGCTTGAGGAAGGCCTCGTTCCAGATCTTGCTCATCGACAGCAGCGTGAAGATGCCGGTGACCAGGGCCACCGCGGCGGCGATCCAGGCACTCGCATCGAGGCGGGCCTTGACCAGCACGAACTTGGCCCAGAACCCGGACAGCGGCGGGATGCCCGCAAGCGACAGGGCAGGGATGGCGAACAGGATCGCCAGCCAGGGCGCATGGGCGTACAGACCGCCCATTGCGGCCAGGCGCTCCGAGCCCGTCAGGCGGGCGGCGATGCCGCCGATGAAGAACAGGTTTGCCTTCACGACGATGTGGTGGATGAGGTAGAACACGGCGCCGGCGAGCGCGAGCGGCGTGGCCAGCGCCAGGCCCAGGATCATGTAGCCGACCTGGCTGACGATGTGAAAGGACAGGATGCGCCGTACCTCGACCTGGGCCGCGGCGCCGAGCACGCCGATGAGCATGGTCGCGCACGCCACCCACAGCAGCACGTCGTGGGCGATACCTGCGTCCGGCCAGAACAGGGTGACGATGCGGATCAGTGCATACACCCCCACCTTGGTGAGCAGGCCGGCGAACAGTGCGGAGATCGGCGTCCACGCGACGTGGTAGGACGCCGGCAGCCAGCCGAACACCGGGAACAGCGCCGCCTTGATCGAGAACGCGGTGAGCATCAGTACGATCGCTGCATTGGCCGTGGCCGGCACCTCGCCG
>JANJTY010000686.1 GCA_024710865.1 Lysobacteraceae bacterium
GCGGCGATCCGGCGCGCCGCGCCGCCGCGTCGATTCGACCCGCAGCTCAGCCTCGCCATCCTGCAGGCGCGCGGTGAGGGCCTGGCCGGCGTGCAGTTCGTTCACGCGCGAGAGCACGCGGCCGGAATCGGTATCGCTCAACACCGCATAGCCGCGCCCCAGGGTGGCCAGCGGGCTGACCGCATTCAGCGCTCGCCCCAACGCGCCCAGACCCAGGCGCTGGCGTTCGAGCAGGCGCGGAAGTGCGGTGCCGAAGCGTTGCGCAACCGCGGCCAGGTGCTCGGACTGGCGTTCGAGACGCGCGGCCGGGTGCTGCGCCTGCAGGCGCACGGCGAGACCATCGATGCGCTGACGGTGCCGCGCCAGAAGCGACGCGCGCAGACCGGCCAGACGTTCGCGCCCGCGCTGCAGGCGCTCGCGTCCACGCGCCAGACGCGCCTGCGGCGAGACCGCCTGCAACCGCAGGGCGAGGCGATCGAGGCGTTGCGCGCCGCGTTCCAGCAGGCGCTGGGCCAGCGCATCGAGGCGGCGCTGCTGGTGCGCCAGCGCACGCAGCAGTTCGCCCTGCTCGGGCACGATCAGCTCGGCGGCGGCCGAGGGCGTGGGCGCACGCAGGTCGGCGACGAAATCGCTGATCGAGAAATCGACCTCATGGCCTACGGCCGAAACCACCGGGATCGACGAGGCCGCGATGGCGCGGGCCAGGGCTTCGTCGTTGAAGGCCATCAGGTCCTCCAGCGAGCCGCCGCCGCGGGTCAGCAGGACCAGGTCGTGCCGGCCCCAGGCCTGCACCGCGGCCAGCGCCGCCCGGATCTCCGCCGCCGCGGCATCGCCCTGCACCGGGATCGGCACCACGTCCACCGGCAGCAGCGGAAAGCGCCGCTCCAGCACGCTCAGCACGTCGCGGATCGCGGCGCCGCGCGGCGAGGTCAGCAGCGCCAGGCGGCGCGGAAAGCGGGGCAGGGCACGCTTGCGCCCGGCCTCGAACAGCCCTTCCGCCGCCAGCCTGGCCTTGAGCGCCTCGAAGGCCAGGCGCAGGGCGCCTTCGCCGGCGGGTTCCAGGTGCTCGACGATGAGCTGGTAGTCGCCGCGCGGCTCGTACAGCGACAGGCGCGCCCGCGCCAGCACCTTCTGCCCGTCCGCGGGGCGGAAGCGCAGCAGCGACGCGCGCTGGCGGAACAGGGCGCAGCGCACCTGGGCGCGGGCGTCCTTCAGGCTGAAGTAGAGGTGCCCCGAGGCCGGACGCGACAGGTTGCTGATCTCGCCCTCGACCCAGACCAGGCCGAAGGCGCTCTCCAGCAGCTCGCGCGCCAGAGCGTTGAGCTGGGACGGCGACAGGGCGGCGTCGGCATGGCTGGGCGGGGGATCGATCGGCATGGGCGGGCGGCCTGGCACGGCCGGGCAGGATAGCCGATGCGCCCGACCACGCCGGCGAGCCGGCGCTGTGGCGGTGGGACAAGTGCGCGGCAGGCACTACACTTGTGACGTAATCCGCCAGAGCCTCCCGAACCGGATGAACCCTGCCTTTCGTCGCCTGAGCGCCGATCTGCCGCCGCGTCGGGCGCCGGACCCCACCGCCTTTCCGAGCGACCCCAAACGCGTGCAGGCCTGGATCGAGGCGCTGCCGCGCGCCAACCAGGCCGCGACCCTGCGCGCGCTGGGTGAGGCCATGGACGCGCTCGCCGGGCAGCGCCTCGAACGCGGTCGACGCCTGCCGGCGCTGGAACTGCTGCGTCCGGTGGTGATGGAGGGCATCGGCTGGCTCTACAAACAGCTGATCAATTCCAGCTTTCCCCTGCCCGAATCGCGTCGCGTCCAGGCCGAGCAGCTCGGTGCCCTGCATCGCGGCCTGATGCTGAACTACCGCATCGCCCTGGTCGAACTGTGCGCGCCCGATGGTGCCGTGCCCTTCCTGCGCGGACGCACGGTGGCGCTGGCGGCCGAGCGCGCCTCGACCCACGCCTCGCGCCTGCTGCGGCATGGCTACGGGCTGTATCGCGGTGCCGAGCCGGGAGTGTGGGCCTGCCTGCACGCGGTGTACCGCTTCATCGCCTCGGTGCGCCTGCTCGACAAGCCGGTGGTCGACGGTGGCCGCGGTCGATCGTCGGTGCGGCAGACCTACGTCCATGCCCTGCTGCTGGCGGTCTCGAATCCCTATCGCTTCACCCAACGCGAGCAGGACGAGGTCTGGCGCCACACCTTCCACCTGTCGGCGCACTGCACCCTGGCCGCGCGCCGCCCCAGTGAGCAGTCCGTGCCCGTGCCGGAGGACGAGGACCGTGGCCCCGGCTTCGTCAGCGAGGAACGCGCCGCCGAGGGCGGCATCGCCTGGCTCGATATCGAGACCCTGCGCAACACCCTCGATGCAGCCCTGTCCACCACGCTCGCGGGCGATGTCGACCTGCGCTTCAAGGGTTCGCGGCCGCTGCGCGTGCCGATCGAGATCGCGCGAAAGCTGCGCCAGAGTTGGGGCCAGGCCGCGGAGCGCTCGCATTCGCGCCTCGGCGCCGGACACCGGCTCGACACCGTGATCGGGCTGTCGGCCCTGCACTTCCACCTCTGCGGCGGGCAGGACTTCGACAGCTTCCTGCGCAACCTGCGGGTCAGCGCTTCCGGCGGCGGCGAGCGCGAGCGCGCCGCCTGGGCCCACGGCGGTCTCGATTCCGGCCGTTCCTTGCTACTGCCGGCGCAGGTGATGGACCAGAGCCTGGGTGGCTACCGCCTGAGCTGGGCGCGCGAGGTCGGCGTGCGCGCCCGCGTCGGCGAACTGGTCTGCCTGGCGCCCGCGGCCGATCCCGAGCTGCGTACCTGGATGGTCGGCGTGATCCGCTGGCTGCGCTACACCCACGACGGCAGCGTCGATGCCGGCATCTAGCTGATTTCGCGCCGCGCGGCGCCGGTCGGCCTGCGCAGCATCGACCTCACCGGCACCACCCGCACCCCGCTGCGCGGCATCGCGATCCAGCCCCTGCGCAGCGGCGTGAACGGCGCCGAATACTTCGTCGCGCCCAGCGTGCTGGACGCCGACGCCCTGCAGATCGAGGTCAGCCGCGTGGTCGATCCCGACGCGCCGGACGGCGGCGAGGCGCGCTCCGAACGCTTCGGCGCGGTGAGCGTGCTGGAGAACGCCGGCGACTACCTCCTGCTCAACGCCTCCCGCCTCGAACCCGCATGAACCCCAACCTGATCGAATCCGCGCGGCCGGCGTCGCGGCGGCGCTCCGTGCCGGTCGACGTCGGCGGCGTGCGCGTCGGCGGCGATGCGCCCGTCGTCGTGCAGTCGATGACCAATACCGACACCGCCGACGTCAAGGCCACCGCGCAGCAGGTGGCCGAGCTGTGGCGCGCAGGTTCCGAGATCGTGCGCGTCACGGTCAACACGCCGGAGGCCGCCGCCGCGGTGCCGCGCATCCACGAGCGCCTGCAGATGATGGGCGTGGCCGTGCCGATCGTGGGCGACTTCCACTACAACGGCCACCAGCTGCTGGAGCGCGAGCCGGCCTGCGCCGAGGTGCTGGCCAAGTACCGCATCAATCCGGGCAACGTCGGCTTCGGCAAGAAGAAGGACACGCAGTTCTCCGCCATCGTCGAGACCGCGTTGCGCCATGCCAAGCCGGTGCGGATCGGGGTCAACTGGGGCTCGCTCGACCAGAGCCTGGCGGCGCGCCTGATGGACGAGAACCACGCCCGGCCCGAGCCCTGGGACGCCGCGCGCGTGCTGCGCGAGGCGCTGGTGGTCTCGGCCCTGGAATCGGCCGCGCGCGCCGAGGCGCTCGGCCTGCCGCGCGATCGCATCCTGCTCAGCGCCAAGGTCAGCGGCGTGCAGGAACTGATCGCGGTCTACCGCAGTCTCGCCGCGCGCTGCGACTACGCCCTGCACCTCGGCCTGACCGAGGCCGGCATGGGCAGCAAGGGCATCGTCGCCTCCACGGCCGCGCTGGCGGTGCTCCTGCAGGAGGGCATCGGCGACACCATCCGCATCTCGCTCACGCCCGAACCCGGTGCGCCGCGCACGCAGGAGGTGATCGTGGCGCAGGAGTTGCTGCAGACCATGGGCCTGCGCGCCTTCACCCCGATGGTGACGGCCTGTCCCGGCTGCGGTCGCACCACCAGCAGTTTCTTCCAGGAGCTGGCGCAGACCGTGACCAGCCACGTGCGCGCCAGGATGCCGGAGTGGAAGCTCAAGCACCCCGGCGTGGAGAACCTCTCGCTGGCGGTGATGGGTTGCGTGGTGAACGGCCCGGGCGAGAGCCGCCATGCCGATATCGGCATCTCGCTGCCGGGCACGGGCGAAGCCCCGGCCGCGCCCGTCTTCATCGACGGTGAAAAGGCCATGACCCTGCGCGGCGAGGGCATCGCGCAGGAATTCCTCGCCGTCATCGACCGCTATGTCGAACAGCGTTACACGCGCTGAGGGCTCGCTGCTGCGGCTGCTGGCCGCGGAGGCCTGGCAGCGCGAGGGCTGGCGGCGGGGACTTGCCTGGAGCGTGGATGCGGACGGCCTCCTGCGCGCGGACGCCGGCGGCGCAGCGCCGCAGCTCGCGCTCGATGGCCTCGTGCTGCCGGGCATCGCCAATCTGCATTCGCACGCGTTCCAGCGCGCCATGGCCGGGCGCGCCGAGCGCCGCGGCCCCAGTGCCGACAGCTTCTGGACCTGGCGCGAGACGATGTATGCCCTGGCCGCGCGCGTCACGCCCGAGGCCCTGTTCGACATCGCCGCGCAGCTCTACCTGGAGATGCTCGAAGCGGGCTACACCCGCGTCTGCGAGTTCCATTACCTGCACCACCAGGCCGACGGACGCCCGCATGCCGACCCGGCCGCGATGGCGCAGGCGCTGATCGCCGCCGCGCGCGAGGTCGGCATCGGCCTCACCCTGCTGCCCACGCTTTACTGCCACGGCGGTTTCGACCGCCGCCCGCTGTCCCCGCGCCAGGCCCGCTTCGGGCACGACGTCGATGCCTTCCTGCGCCTGGTGCAGACCCTGCGCGCCGAGCAGGACGCCCAGCTGCGCGTCGGCATCGCCTTCCACAGCCTGCGCGCGGTGGACGAGGACGCGATGCGCACGGTGCTGGCCGCGCTGGACGACGATCCGGCCATGCCGGTGCACCTGCACATCGCCGAGCAGACCGCCGAGGTGGACGAA
>JANJTY010000388.1 GCA_024710865.1 Lysobacteraceae bacterium
CCCGATGCCCCATCGACGCGCGCCGCGTCGAACGACGCACCGCACCCCACCACCAGGCACCGCGACCGCGCGCTTTTCTCCGCTGCGCCCCTCCGGCACACTGCCGGCCTACCGCCCGGGTGGCGAAACCGGTAGACGCAAGGGACTTAAAATCCCTCGGCCTTCGGCCATGCGGGTTCGAGTCCCGCCCCGGGCACCATGCACCGCGCCGTCGTGCCTCGCCGAGGCGATGCGACGGCCGGTAGGCCAGGGGAGCCCAGGGTGCAGAGCCAGATCCTTCCGTCGCGTTACCTCGTCTTCGTGCTGGTGCTGCTGGGCGCGCTGGTCTGCGCGATGCTGGCGCCGCGCTATCCGCTGGCGCTGTGGCCCGGCGCGGCGTTCGCCCTGCTGGCCCTGGTCGGCATCGTGGACGTGCTGCAGACGCGCCAGGCGATCCGGCGCAACTACCCGATCATGGCCCACTTCCGCTTCCTGTTCGAGGCGATCCGGCCGGAGATCCGCCAGTACCTGATCGAGGACGACAACCACGAGGCGCCGTTCTCGCGCGTGCAGCGCTCGATCGTCTACCAGCGCGCCAAGAACACCCTGGACAAGCGTCCCTTCGGAACCCAGCTCGACGTCTACGAGCCGCGCTACGAGTGGATCAACCACTCGCTGCAGCCGAGCGAGATCGCCTCGCACGACTTCCGCGTGCGCATCGGCGGCGAGCGCTGCACCCGGCCCTACGACGCCAGCGTGTTCAACATCTCGGCGATGAGCTTCGGCTCGCTCTCGGCCAACGCCATCCTGGCGCTGAACGCGGGCGCGAAGCGCGGCGGCTTCTACCACGACACCGGCGAAGGCTCGATCTCGCGCTACCACCGCGAGCCGGGCGGCGACCTGGTCTGGGAGATCGGATCGGGCTACTTCGGCTGCCGCGATGCGCAGGGACGCTTCGACGAGGACCGCTTCGCCGGGAACGCCGCGCACGAAACCGTGCGCATGATCGAGCTAAAGCTCTCGCAGGGCGCCAAGCCCGGCCACGGCGGCGTGCTGCCGGGGGCCAAGGTCTCGCCCGAGATCGCCGCGGCGCGCGGCGTGCCGGAAGGGCGGGACTGCATTTCGCCCTCGGCGCATTCGGCCTTCGCCACGCCGCTGGAGCTGCTCGCCTGCCTCGACCGCCTGCGCACGCTCTCGGGCGGCAAGCCGGTCGGCTTCAAGCTCGCCATCGGCCATCCCTGGGAGTGGTTCGCCATCGCCAAGGCCATGGTCGAATCCGGCCTGCTGCCGGACTTCATCGTGGTCGACGGCGGCGAGGGCGGCACCGGCGCGGCGCCGCTGGAATTCTCCAACCACGTCGGCGCGCCGCTGCGCGAGGCCCTGCTGCTGGTGCACAACACCCTGGTCGGCCTCAACCTCCGCGCGAAGATCCGCCTCGGCGCGGCCGGCAAGGTGGTCACCGCCTTCGACATCGCGCGCACCCTGGCGATCGGCGCCGACTGGTGCAACTCGGCGCGCGGATTCATGTTCGCGCTCGGCTGCATCCAGTCGCAAAGCTGCCACACCGACCGCTGCCCGACCGGCGTCGCCACCCAGGACCCGCTGCGCCAGCGCGCCCTGGTGGTGCCGGACAAGGCCGAGCGCGTGTACCACTTCCACGCCAACACGATGAAGGCCCTGCGCGAACTGCTGCAGTCGGCCGGCCTGATGCACCCGGACGAGATCGGCCCCGAGCACGTGATCCGCCGCATCTCCTCGAACGAGGTGCGCTCGCTCGCGGCGCTGCACCACTTCCTCGAGCCCGGTGCGCTACTGCACGCGGAGCTGCCCGAGCATCCGGTCTACAAGGTGTTCTGGCCGCTGGCCAGGCCGGACAGCTTCAGCGCCCCGCCCAGCGTGCTGGCGCTGCGCAACAACCGGTTGCGCTGAAGGAAAGGGCGGCGCCCGCTTCGGGGCGCCGCCCGGCCGGTTGCTCAGGGCGATTCGAAGCTGCCGTCGACCGGGCCGCCGAAGATGCGGAAGGGGGCGATGAAGTCGACCGGGGTCGCCACGCTCGTGCTGTTGTTCCCGGCATTGCCGTCGTTGACTGCGCTGCTCGCGCTGGCCTGCAGGGTCAGTGTGGACGCGCCTGCGTACGCCAGGGGCAGGTGCACGGTGATGTTCACCGCTGCCGAGGCCGCAGCGTTGAGACTGGCGCGGGTGCAGGTCACCACGCCCGCGGCATGGCCGCAGGTATAGCCCGAGCCGGAGGCGCCCACGAACGCAGTGCCCGCGGGCAGGTTGGCGGTGAGCTGCAGCGACGTCGCCTGGCTCGCGCCGGCGTTGGAGACGGTCGCCGTGTAGACGCGGTGGGCGCCGACCGGGGCCGGGCTCTGGTCGACTTGCGCCGCCACGGAGAGGTCGGCGCTGGCCGGCACCGTAGTGTCGGTCTGGTTGAAGTGCCAGGGAATGCTGGTCGTCTGTCCAACCGTGATGGACCCGGAGACGATCGCGGAGTTGTTGCCATTGACCTGGAAAGAGACGCTGCAGAACCCCACGCCCGATCCGGAGAATCGGAGCACGACATCGCAGCTGTCGGTGATGCCGGCGTAGGAGATCTGCGGCACGTAGTCGTCCGAGGTGCCCTGTACGCCGTCCACGCCCGCCCGTGCGATGCGCAGGGTCGTTACATCGTCCGGCGCCAGCTCGCGGATGGCATTGGCGGAGCAGAGAACCGGAAACATGACGTTCTCGGTGTTCGCGACCCGTCCCGGCAGCGCCGCGGTATTGGAAGACGGGCTCGAGCACGGGGAGTGGGAAGTCGCCGCTTCGGGGTAGGTGTGTCCGCCAGGCAGGAAGCCGGTGGTCACCGCGTAGGTTTGTCGATCGACCGTGGCGGGCGGCATTTCGAACGGGTTGTTGACATTGCGGCGGTACCAGTGCCGGTTGGTGTCGTCGCCCCGCGTGTCGTCGCGCGAGGCGCGTTGCCCGTCGCCACCTGCGTTGACCTGGAAGCTGTTGTTGACCCCTTTCGTTGACACGGTCGCAAACAGGCTAGGGTCGCTCTGGCAGGTGCCCGCGTTACCCAAACTGCACCCGCCGACCTCGCTCGGCCCAAGCACGTTATGGTCCATGCCGATGCAGTGGCCCAACTCGTGCAGGAATACCGATTCGAAGTCCACCTGGCCGCCCGCTACCCCAGCCGACGCGCCAGAAACGACATTGCCTTGCTCCGCCGTGAGGCGGTTGAAGGTGGCGATGGCGTTGCGTATCGACTGCTCGGCATTGCCCGAGGCCGGGAGCCCCGCGGGATCGAGACACACCGTCGTTGTGGGCGAAGCAACGTGCGGGGGCAGTAGCCGGGTGCCAACCGGGTGCATGACCCGCTCGGGCGCCGAGTTGGAGCCAATGAAGCTGCCCGCGACGGCCAAGGATGGCAACGATGAAAGCAGGAGGGCCGCAGCGATACGGGTCTTCATGGCTGAACCTCCAGCGCGGATTGGCGCGCTACGCGACGCTCGATGAAGTCCTCGAACAGCCGCTCCACCGCGGCCAGCGAGAGCAGGGCATCATCGTCGGGAAAGTCGAGCAGGTCGCGCCGCAGGGTGCGCGTCTCGAGGGTCTTCGAGCGTTTGCCGAGGCTGCGGTCCAGGGCAGGGTAGAGCTCGATCTCGATGAGCGGCTCATCGCTGACGTAGTAGTGAAGTGCATCCGATGCCTTCTGCTGCCTGCGCGCAGCCAGTTGGTTCGACAGCTGCGCAGTGTCGAGGCTTGCGATCTCCGCTTTCTGCAGTTCGCGCCGCAGGTTCGCAACTTCGTGCTTACCCAGTCGCTCAGCGCCGAGGCCAGGCGCTCGGAAATAGGCGGGGAAGCGGGTCAGGACGCAACCATCCGCGAGCACCTTCACGCTCAAGACGTTCTCGGGCGTGATGGGCATCAGCGGCGAGGCATTGCGATATTCGGCTAGCGGCTCGGCCGTACTCTTCAGGCAAGACGGTTCCGCCTGGACCGTCAGCGGCAGGGCGAGGCAGCACAACAGACCGGTTAGGCGTGGAACTCTCATGGCGACCCTCCGCCTGGTTGTAACGGGTGGAGGTCATCATAGCTCCGGTGACGGAAGGCAATGCGGCCGGTGCCTGCGATTGACGACGGACGGTCGAGGTCTTATCCTGCGCGGCTCGAACGTCATGGGGCGGTTAGCTCAGCGGTAGAGCACTGCTTTCACACGGCAGGGGTCGCAGGTTCGAAACCTGCACCGCCCACCATGAGGTTCAAGCACTTAGGCTCGCTTCGGCGGGCCTTTGTCGTTTCCGGGCTGGGCCTTGCCGGGGCTCAGGCGCGCTGCTGGCGCTTCCAGTCGTCGGTCAGCAGGCCGGCGTAGCCCCAGTCGGCCTCGTCGATTTCCTGCAGCACGATATGGATGTGCTCGGGCCGCTTGCCCAGGTGGGTGACGAGGGAGGCGGTGATGTCGTGCACGAGCGCCGACTTCGGTGCGCGGCTGGCGCCGCGGGTGATCTGCACGTTGACGTAGGGCATGGGGAGTCCTGTGGAGTGGGGAAGCCGAAGATTGCCTGACCGGCAGGGCGGGGAACGGGGTGGAAAGCGACGGCCGGACGGGCGGAATCGCCAGGCGTGGTCGCGGCGGCC
>JANJTY010000020.1 GCA_024710865.1 Lysobacteraceae bacterium
CCGCGATCCGTTCGTCACATTCCTGCGGCTGGTGCGTCCGGGTTGGCACAGGCTCTCATCCACCGCCGACCTTTGGAGCGATCCCATGCAAGCCAGCAAGTCCCTGGGCCAGGCCCTGCTCGATGTCTTCGTCTCGCCCGCCGCCGCCTTCGCCGGACTGCGCCAGCGCACGTCCTGGGCCTGGGCCGCGCTGGGCATCCTGATCGTCTGCAACGCGATCGGCGTCTATGCCTTTATGGGGCCGATGAGCCCGGAGTGGATCGTCGAGCAGCAGCTGGCGCAGGCCGACCTGCCGCCGACCCAGGTCGACGCGGCGCGCGCCAACCTGCTGAAGGTGGCGCCCTACACCGCGCACCTGGGTGCGATCATGGGCGGCATCTCGATGCTGTTCATCGGCGCGCTGATCGGCCTGGTCTACTTCGTCGGCGAGCGCGCCCTGACCAAGGGCCGCAACGGCTACGGCGGCTGGTTCGCGGTGGCGCTGTGGTCGGCCCTGCCGATGGCGGTCAACGCACTCGGACTGGCCCTGATCAGCCTGCTGGCGAGCGATCCGAACCAGCCGCTCAACATGGCCAATTACGCCTCGCTCAACAGCCTGGTGCTGGGTCTGCCGGTGGGGCATGCGGCCTTCACCTGGGCCTCGTCGATCAGCCTGTTCCAGGTCTGGAGCATCGCGCTGGCAGCGGTGGCCTTCCGGGTCTGGAGCGAGGCCGGCTGGGGCAAGGCGGTGCTGCTCGCCGCGGTTCCCTTCCTGCTGGTGTTCGGGGTCTGGGGCCTGTTCATCTGACCCTGCCTCTCCCCTCTCCCGCGGGCGGGAGAGGGGCTTCAAGCGACAGAACAGGCGCCCATCGAGGCAGCTTTTCTGCCGGTCCAAATTGACGAGAAGACCCATGCGCAAAGCCCTCATCGCCCTCGCCCTGGTCCTTGGTCTGGTCACCCTCGCGGTGTGGCAGGCCAAGCGCGGTGCGGCGGGCAGTTTCCAGGTCGAGGTGGCGACGGTGGAGGAGGCCGCGCTGGCCGACACCACCCTGGCCTCGGGCAATCTGGTGTTCGCCGAGCAGATCCAGCTGCGCTCGGAGGTCACCGGACGCGTCGCCGAGGTGCTGGTGGAGGAAGGCCAGCGCGTGGCGCGCGGCGACCTCCTGATGCGGCTCGACCCCGAAGCCTTCGAGGCCGACCTCGACAGCGCCGTGGCCGGCGTGCGCGCGGCCGAGATCGAGATCGACAGCCGCCGCGCGCAGCGGCGCGACGTCGAGCGCCGCCTGGCCCGGCAGCAGGCCCTGCTCGACCGTGGCCTGGTCGGACGCGAGGCCGTCGACCAGCTGCTCAGCGAACAGGAGATCGCGCAGATCGCGGTGCGTGCGGCCGAGCAGGCCCTGCGCCAGCAGCAGGCGCGGCGCGACCTGGCGCAGGACCGGCTGGAGCGCAGCCTGTTCCGCGCCCCGATCGACGGCCTGGTGGTGTCGGTCGACATCAAGCCGGGCGAGACCGTCATCGCCGGCACGGTGAACATCGTCGGCTCGGATCTGATGGTGCTGGCCGATCCCAGCGTGCTGCTGGCCGAGCTGCGCGTGGACGAGGCCGACATCGCGCAGGTCGCGGTCGGGCAGCCGGTCGAGGTCTTTGCCGCGGCGCATCCGCAGACCGCGCTGGCCGGCACCGTGCTGCACATCGGCAGCTCGGCGCGCCAGCTCGGCACGACGCAAGGGCTGGCCTTCCGGGTCAAGGTGCAGATGGCCGACAACGCGCTCGACCTGCATCCGGGCATGAGCTGCCGGGCCGAGATCCGCACCGCGCAGGGCGAGCCCAGCCTCAACGTGCCGGTGGCGGCGGTGCGGCGCGACGAGGCCGGCGCCTATGTCTGGCGCGTGGGCGCCGAGGAACGCGCCGAGCGCGTGGCGGTCGAGCTGGGCCTGGCCAACGACCTGGCCCAGGCCGTGCTGTCGGGCCTGGCGCCGGGCGACCGCGTCGTGGTCGGGCCCGGCCGCATCCTGGCCCAGCTCTCGGCCGGCGCCGCGCTCAGCATCGAGGCCGACGCCGAATGAGCGCCGAGGTCATCCGCCTGGCCGGCGTCGGCAAGCGCTACCGCATGGCCGAGAGCGAGTTCACCGCGCTCGACGGCATCGACCTGTCGATCGCGGCGAACGAGTACCTCGCCATCGTCGGTCCGTCCGGCTCGGGCAAGTCGACCCTGATGAACATCCTCGGCTGCCTGGACGTGCCCAGCAGCGGCCAGTACTGGCTGAACGGGCGCGACGTGGCGAAGCTGGACGAGACCGAGCTGGCGCACGAGCGCAACCGCTCGATCGGCTTCGTGTTCCAGAGCTTCAACCTGCTGCCGCGCGCCAGCGCCCTGGCCAACGTGATGCAGCCGCTGGTGTTCCGCCGCATGCCGGCGCGCGAGCGGCGCGAGCGCGCCCAGGCCGCGCTCGCCCGCGTCGGCCTGGCGGACAAGGCCGACAACCTGCCCAACCAGCTCTCCGGCGGCCAGCGCCAGCGCGTGGCGATCGCGCGCGCGCTGGTGACCGAGCCGCGCATCCTGCTCGGCGACGAACCAACCGGCAACCTCGACAGCCGCACCACGGTGGAGATCATGGCCCTGTTCGACGCCCTGCACGCGGAAGGCCACAGCATCGTGCTGGTCACGCACGAGGCCGACATCGCCGCGCACTGCGCGCGCGTGGTGCGCCTGGTCGATGGCCGCATCGTCGAGGACCGCAGCCAGACCCGGGCCCGCCTGCATGGCTGAGACCACGCCCGGCATCCGTTTCGATCCGCGCGAAGGCGCGGCCCTGCACGCGGCGGTGGAAGGCAGCCGTGCGGCGCTGACCGCGATCCGCGCCAACGCCCTGCGCAGCGGCCTGACCGCGCTTGGCATCATCATCGGCGTGGCCGCGGTGATCGCCGTGGTGGCGGTGATGCAGGGCCTGTCCAGCGGCATCACCCGCCAGCTCGACGACCTGGCCTCGGACATGGTGATCGTGCGCGCCGACACGCCGCAGAAGCAGGCCCTGCTCGGCCTGCGCAACCGGCTGAGCTACGAGGACTTCGCCGCGGTGCGCGACCGCGTGCAGGGCGTGGCGCACATCACCGCCCTGCTGCAGGCCTTCGGCCTGGGCGCGACGGTGAGCCACGGCGCGCTGCGCACCAATGCGCAGATCCTCGGCACCGACCGCCACTACCAGGACGTGGTGCGGGTCTACACCGACCGCGGCCGCTTCATCTCGGAAAGCGACGACAGCCGACGCCGCCGCGTCGCGGTGCTGGGCGCGACCGTGGTGCGCGAGCTGCAGCTGCCGGAGAACCCCATCGGCAGCTTCGTGCAGCTGGGCGGGGAGTGGTTCCGCGTGGTCGGCGTGGCGGAGGAGCGCGGCAGCCTGTTCGGCTTCGACCAGGACAACTTCGTGATCGCGCCCTTCTCCACCCTGCGCGCGCTGTCCGGCGCGCAGGCGGCGGAAGACGTGTTCATCTACTTCCGGCCCGAGTCCGAGGACCGGCTCGAAGCGATCCAGGCGCAGATGCGCAGCATCCTGCGCAAGCGCGCGGGCCTGGCCGAGGATGATCCCGACCACTTCCTGTTCCAGACCGCCGAGCGCACCAAGCAGAACTTCGCCGGCATCGTGCGTGGCGTGACCCTGGTCGCGGGCGCGGTGGTCGGCATCAGCCTGCTGGTGGGCGGCATCGGCATCATGAACATCATGCTGGTCTCGGTCACCGAGCGGACGCGCGAGATCGGCATCAACAAGGCCCTGGGCGCGACGCCGCAGTTCATCCTGATCCAGTTCCTGGTCGAGGCCCTGGTGCTGTCGCTGTTCGGCGGTCTGGTCGGCCTGCTGCTGGGCTGGGGCTTCGCCGGCCTCATCGGCCTGGCGGTGCCGGACATGAGCGGGGCCAGCGTGCCGCTGTGGTCGGTCGGGCTCGCGCTCGGCTTCACCACCGCGATCGGGGTGATCTTCGGCCTGGCCCCGGCGATCAAGGCCGCACGCCTCAATCCCATCGACGCCCTGCGCTACGAGTAGGGCGGCGCTTCTGGCACGCTGATGAGCCCCGACTTCGACAGCCCCGCGGACACCGTGCAGCGATCCTTCGCCCAGCGCTGGCTTGCGACCCTGCTGCGCGCCAGCCCGGCCTACTGGAGCATCCAGGGCCTGAGCCTGCTGGCGATGGTGGTCTCGACCTTCGTGCTGATCGAGCCGTTCGCCAACGGCCGCGGTCCCGGCGCTTCGATGCTGGCCCTGCGCGCCAGCCTGGACGCCCTGCTGTTCTTCCTCGTGACCCACGTCGGCCTCCGTCCGCTGCTGCGCCTGCGCTACGTCAACCGCAATCCGACCGGCGCCGACTGGCTGGGCCTGGCCGGCTGGCTGGCGGTGCTGGCGGCGTTCTCGCTCGGCGTCGGTCTCCTGATCGACCACCTCAAGCTGACCGGCGCCTCCGGCGTCACCGCGATCCGCTTCCAGGCCGGCGAGGAAGAGATCGGCTTCGCCCTGCGCGGCGGGCCGATGTACCTGATCGCCGCCTTCAACCTCTGGGTCACCTACGTCCTGTGGTGCGCGCTCTACCTGGGCTGGAAGGCGCTGCAGGCGCGCCGCCGCCTGCAGGCCCAGCTGCGCGCCGCGCGCATGCAGCAGCTCACCCACCAGCTCAGCCCGCATTTCCTGTTCAACGCCTTCAACACCATCCGCGGCCTGGTGTTCGAGGACGCGCAGCGCGCCGCCGACCTGATCACCCAACTTTCCGAGCTGTTCCGCTTCCACCTGCAGCACGAGGCGCGCAGCCGCCAGAGCCTGCAGGAGGACTGGCAGCTGGCGCAGCGCTACCTCGCCATCGAGGCCGTGCGGCTGGAATCACGGCTGCGGGTCAAGGCCGACCTCGATCCCGTCTGCCTGGGCCGCCAGGTGCCTTCGCTGACCCTGCTCTGCCTGGTCGAGAACGCGATCAAGCACGGCATCGCACCCAACCCCGAGGGCGGCTGGCTGCGCGTGGTGGCGCGCCCGGCGGCGGAGGGCTGGATGCTCGAGGTGGAGAACTCGCTCGGCCGCTACCGCGCCGAGAGCGGCACCCGCACCGGCCTTGCCAACCTGCGCGAGCGCCTGGAGCTGGGCTTCGGCGAGGAGGCGCGGATCGAGATCGAGGAGAATGCCTCCCTGTTCCGCGTGCGCCTGCGCCTGCCGAATCGATGAACGCGACGATCCGCACCCTGCTGGTGGACGACGAGCGCCTCGCCCGCGCCGAGCTGCGGCGTCTGCTGGCGGTGCATCCGCACATCGAGATAGTCGGCGAGGCCACGCATGCGCAGGAGGCGCTGGCGGCGCTGGAGCAGCTGCGGCCCGACCTCGCCTTCCTCGACATCCAGATGCCCGGCATGAGCGGCCTGCAGCTGGCCGAGCACATCGAGGACCGCTGCCAGTTCGTGTTCTGCACGGCATTCGACAGCTTTGCCATCGATGCCTTTGGCCTCAAT
>JANJTY010000041.1 GCA_024710865.1 Lysobacteraceae bacterium
GCGCAGGCCGCCGCCGTCGCCGCGGAGCTGCAGGATCAGATCCGGGCCGAGCTGGGCGATGGCCCCGAAGCGGCCGGGATGATGCCAACGCTGCTGCGGCCGCCCCTCGTGGTCGTAGAGCAGCAGATCGCGCAAGGCGCGGAAGTAGATTCCTTCCTCGCGCTCGAAGGCGTCCCAGATGTCGAGGTACTCCGCGTCCTGCGGCATGTCGGGACGCGCCAGGACGCGCAACCGCGCTGCCCCGTCGGCCTGCATCTCGATCCAGCCGACGAAGTCATAGCCACCCACCCAGACCCGGCCCTTGCGATCGCGATGCAGGGTGCGCACCGGGCCGGCATTGGGCAGCTCGATTGGCTGCCAGCTGCCGCCATCGAATCGCAGCAGCGACCCGCTGCCGCCCAGGTAGAGGCTGCGGTCGGCACCCTGCACCACCGCGAAGAACTCCGGGTACACGGCAAGCGTCGGGGTCATGCGATTCGCCCGAACCTCGATCGCGCCAGCCTCTCGCCCAGGCAGGAGGCCCAGCACAGCGGCCAGAAGCGCCAGCAGCATCCCCCTAACGCGCGTCACACCACCCCCCTGCCCACCGCGTCGTCGGCGCGACGGCCGCCCAGCCGATCTTAGCCTTGCGCGCGCGCGTTGCTCACGCCCTGCATCCATCGCTGCACCACCGCGGCGACCGGCTCGGGCTCCTTCAGCCAGCCGAAGTGGTCGTCGCGCTGGGTGCTGAATGCCTCGCGCCCCAGCTCGATGGTGTCCCATTCGGCCAGCGGTGTCGCGTGGCGCAGGCGTTCCACCGCGCCGGGCGGCACCAGCGCATCGCCGCGCAGGTGCAGCGCCCGCACCGGGCCGCGGTAGGCGCGCAGCGCGGCGTCCGCGTCCCACGGCACGGACGCGAGGCGGTAGTCGCCGCGGCGCCCGGTGCGCGCCCAGTCCCGCATCAGACGCGCGGCTTCGCGCCCGGCGAAGCCGAGGCGGTCACCGGGGTAGTGGCCGACCAGGCGCGCGATCAGGGGCACGACCAGCATGAAGGCGAGGATGCCGACCGCGCGCGGCAGCGGGAACGCGCGCCAGTGCGGCTGGCCGCTCGCGACCAGCAGGCTGCCCGCGATCGAATCGGGGGCATGTGCGGCATGCAGCAGGCCGAGCTGCCCGCCCAGGGAGTGGCCGCCGATCCACCAGCGCCGGTCCGGATGGCGTGCGCGCGCCTCGGCCAGGCCCTGCGGAATGTCGTGATCCAGCAGTTCGCGATAGCCCCAGTCGCAGCGGCGCGAGGCGCGCAGCGGACTGGTGCCGAGTCCGCGCCACTCGTGCACCTCCACCACGAAGCCGCGCGCGCGCAGGGCTTCGGCGAACCGCAGGTTGGGCCGCACCCCGACGCCCAGCGCAGGCAGCCAGTAAAGGCCTGCCGGGACCGGATCGGGCTTCACGCCAGCGCGGGATGATCGGCGGCGCGATCGAGGGCCTCGCGCGAACGGATGCGGACGTTCTTGCCGCGCACCTCGATCACGCCGTCCTCGGCCAGCTTCGAGAACGAGCGGCTGACCGTCTCGATGACGAGGCCGAGGAAGTTGGCGATGTCCTCGCGGCTCATCGGCAGGGCGAAGGCGTCGTGCGGACGGTCGAGCAGGCGGAAGCGCTCCGAGATCGAATGCAGGAACAGCGCTACGCGCTCGACCGCGTGCTTGCGGCCCATCATCGCGACGTGCGAGTGGTCCTGCTCGGTGCTGCGCCCGATCACGCGCATCAGGCCGCGCTGCAGGCCGGGCACCTGCGCCGCCACCAACTGCAGCTGGGCATAGGGCACCTCGCACACCGTGGCGCGCTCCAGCGCCTCGGCCTCGCAGCGGTGCCGCTCCGAGCCCAGGCCGTCCAGGCCGATCAGCTCGCCGGGCAGGTGGAAGCCGATGATCTGGGCGTTGCCGTCCTCGCTCAGGGTGGTGGTCTTGAAGGCACCTTCGCGCGCGACGTAGAGCGCGCTCAGCGGCGTGCCGACCCCGAACAGGCGCTCGCCGCGCTGCACCGCCCGGCGGCTGCGCACGATGCGTTCGAGCCGGTCCATCTCGCCGGCGCCGATCGCCGCCGGCAGGCAGAGCTGGCCGAGCGAGCACTGCGCGCAGGAGCGGCGTACCTGGCCAAGGTCGATGACGTTTGCCGCTTCCGCGCTCATGCCGTGCTTCCCGCCGGAGGGGCCCGGCATACCGGGCCGTACATTAGCACACACTAATCAGAGCGCAGGCTCGAAATCCATGCGACCTTGGTCGTGTTGCATTCAGGGCCGCGCTGCGGTCCAGCGCTGCAGCCAGGCCTTCACCGTGTCGTGCCACTGGATGCTGTTCTGCGGCTTGAGCACCCAGTGGTTCTCGTCCGGGAAGTAGAGCAGCTCGCTCGCGATGCCGCGCCGCTGCAGGGCGGTGAAGGTGGCCAGACCCTGCTCCACCAGCACGCGGTAGTCCTTCTGCCCGTGCGTGACCAGCATCGGCGTCTTCCAGTTCGCGACGTGGTTCACGGGATTGTGCTGCTCGTAGTTCTGCGGCACCTGGAAGTGCGGCCCACCGTGCTCCCACTCGGGGAACCACAGCTCCTCGGTGGCGTAGTACATGCTGCGGTTGTCGAACACGCCGGCATGGTTGACCAGGCAGGCGAAGCCGTCCGGCCAGTTGCCGGCGATCCAGTTGATCATGTAGCCGCCGTAGCTGGCGCCGAGCGCGCAGGCGCGCGAACCGTCGAGGAAGGGATAGCTGGCGAGCGCGTGCGCCCAGCCTTTCCGCAGGTCCTCCAGCGGCTTGCCGCCCCAGTCGCCCGAGATCGAATCGGTGAAAGCCTGGCCGTAGCCGGTCGAACCGTGGAAGTCGATGAACACGACGGCGAAGCCGGCGCCGGCATAGGTCTGCGGATTCCAGCGGTAGTGGAAGCTGTTGCCCATCGAGCCCTGCGGACCGCCGTGGATGATGAAGGCCACCGGGTAGGTCTTGCCGGCCTCGTAGTTCCAGGGCTTGACCACGTAGCCGTGCACGATCTCGTCGTCCCAGCCCTGGAAGCGGAACTGTTCGAACGCGCCCATGCGCACGTCCGTCAGGCGCTCGGCATTGAGCCGCGTGACGCGGCGCTCCTTGCTGCCATCCAGGCGCGCGCGGAACAGGTCGGCCGGCGCGGTCAGCGTGTCGCGGGTGTAGACCAGGGTGTGGCCGGCCAGATCGAAGCCGCCGATGTTGCCGTCCGCGGCGATGCGGCGGACCCTGCCGTCGGCGATGCCGACCGCGAACAGCGGGTGCTGGCCCAGGTCGTAGGCGGTGGTGTAGATCGAGCGGCCGTCGGGCGCCAGCGTCACGCCATCGGCGGAACGGTCCCAGTCCGGGGCGATCTCGCGCCGGCTACCGCTGCCGAGGTCGAGCGCCATCAGCGCGAAGCGGTCGGCCTCGAAGCCGGGTCGCTTCATCGCGCGGTAGTACAGCGTGCGCCCGTCGGTCGAGAACACCGGATCGGCATCCCAGGCCGGATTGTCGGCGGTGAGGTTGCGCGGCGCCTCGCGCGAGCGCAGCGGCAGCAGCCAGATGTCGAAGTTGGTCGACCAGGCCTGGCCGGCGTCGTCGGCGCGCACGCTGACCGCCAGATGCTGTCCGTCCGGCGCCCAGGCGTAGTCGGAAACGCCGCCGAAGGGCTTGTGCGGCACGTCGCCACGCACGCCCGCGGCGACGCGGATGGGCTCGCCGGAGACCTTTCCATCGACCAGGTCGGCGACGAACAGTTGGGACACGCGCCCGTCCTTCCAGCTGTCCCAGTGACGCACGAAGAGCTGGCTGTAGTGCTGGCCGCTGGCCTTGGTTCCGCCCTTGGCATCGAGCCGCTCGCGCGTGCAGGCCAGGCTCGGGCACTCGGGATAGACCTCGAGGCTGAAGGCGACACGGCGTCCATCCGGCGAGAGCCGGAAGCTGCCCACATCGAGCGGCAGTTCGCTCGCCTTCTGCGGCTCGCCGCCATTGCTGGGGACCGACCAGAGCTGATTGCCGCCATCGCGTGCGGAGAGGAAATAAACCCGCTCGCCATCCGGCGCGAAGCTGGCGCCCGAGGCGCTCCAGTCCTGCGGTAGCAGGCGCCGTGCGGAACGGCTGCCACGCGGCCCGATCTCGGCGATGAACAGCGCCGTCCTGGCCGAGTTGGCCTCCACGTCCGCTTCGCGCACGGCGTAGACGACCTGGCGCGCGTCCGGCGCCAGCACCGGTGCGGAGACGCGATCCAACGCGACCAGGTCGCGCACGTCCAGACCGCGCGGCTCGGCATGGGCCGCCATGCCGGGAATCAAAAGGCTGAGGCACAGCGCGATGCGGCGCAGGGGCATGCGGTTCTCCTAGGACACAGTGGATGGATGAGGGGCCAGGACCAAGCCAAACGGATGGCCGTGTCCGACCAGCCTTCAAGTATAGGAACTCAGGCAGCCCATCGCGACGGGACGCGGCGCACGGAAGGTCCCGGGAACGATCGACGCCGCGAGACAGGAGCATTCCAGTTGGTCCAGAATCGGCGCGTCGCGAAACGCAAGGGATGGCCGACATGACCGAATACCTGCTGGAGCGCGCCCTGCTCAAGCACGCGCCCAAACAGCGCACGCAATCTTCGTCCGGGATTTTCGACGCGTTTCTCTCACACTGCCACCGGCGCCGCTATCCAGCGCGCGCCGAGGTTTTCCGACCGGGCGATCCGGCCTCGACGCTGTATTACGTGGTGTCCGGATCGTTGTCCGTCATCGCGGAGGACGATTCGGGCCAGGAATTGCTGCTGAGCTACATCAACCCCGGCGATTTCGTCGGTGAGATGGGTCTGTACATCCAGTCCAGCCGGCGCGAGGTGCTGCTGCGCACGCGGGTGGCGACCGAACTGGCCGAGATCGCCTACGACCGCCTCGCGAGCCTGCTGGTCGGCCCGCTGGCCAAGGACTGCTCGCCGCTGCTGTTTGCGATCAACGAGCAGATCGCACGACGCCTGCTGCAGAGCAACCGGAAAGCGCACCGCCTGGCCTTCATGGATGTCTCCAACCGGATTGCGCGCGCCCTGATCGACCTCAGCCGCGAGCCGGATGCGCTGCCGCACCCGCAGGGCCGGCTGATCCGCATTTCACGGCAGGAACTGGCCCGCGTCGCAGGCTGCTCGCGCGAGATGGTCACCCGCGCGATGAAGCGCTTCCAGCAGGAGGGACTCCTGCTGTCCGACGGCCGCAGCGTGGTGCTGTTCGACGCGAAATGAGCCAAACGCGGCGATCGATCGCCGGCAGGCCGCCGCGGCCGTAGCAAGCGGCTGGACGGCAATGTCCTCCGGTCCAGTGCCTGCATGGACTCCGTTGGTGCTGAGGAGCCGGGGTTCGATCCGCTGGCCTCGACCCATCGATCCGCGCTCCTCAGCATGAACGGATGACCGGGTTGGCTGCTCGGGCTGCGTGCGGTGCCCGGCGCAGCGGCGGCCGTTCACGCTTTCTCCCGGCAAACGTGACCGGGTCGGTATGCGGCTGCGATACCCGGTCACGGATTCGCTCGCATTTGCAGTTTCAGGGCGCAGTTCGTCCCGCGGAAACGAGAACCCCGACCGCTTCGGGCGCGAGCGAAGTCCATGGAAACGGAACCTGCCCGCGCTGACGGGCAGAAACGTGACCCGGCTCCCGACCTGCCCCTGACAGGCGAGCAGAATCACCGCCGCACGACAAAGGCAAACCCGCCGAAAGGCGGCGACGCAAAGCTTCCGGCCTGACGGCCGCCAGGACGGCGGCGCAAGGCAGCGGGGCCGCCGAATGCAGCCGCGTCCGCGACCGACCATCCCCTCCGGTCGCAGGGCTCCGACTGCAGGCCATGCACGCGTGCCCCGGCCCCGCCGGAAATCCGTCAATCCCAACCTTGAAGGTGCCTGCAATGAACCTGAAGACGTCCCTCTCCGCCCTGATCGTTGCCACCCTGACGGCGGCCGGCGCCGCCTCCGCCGCCACGGCCACCGACAGCATCGCGGTGACCGCCACCGTGGTCGCGGCCTGCGCCATCGACACCGCCAACGACCTCGGCTTCGGCGACTACAACCCGGTCTCCGGCACGGCGTTCGACGCCACCGCAAGCATCGGCGTGCGCTGTACCAACGGCCACCCGTACAGCATCGGGCTGGACCTCGGCGCCAACGCCGACGGCAGTACGCGGCGCATGGTGCACGCCACCGACGCGGCCCAGTTCCTGACCTACGAGCTGTACTCCGACGCCGGCCGCACCGCCGTCTGGGGCGACGCCGATCCGGAGTGGGTCTCCGAGACCGGCAGCGGCAGCGAGCAGACCAAGACCATCCATGGCCGCATCGCGGCCAGCCAGGGCTCCGCCGAGATCGGCAGCTACAGCGATCTGGTCACGGTGACGGTGACCTACTGATGTCCATGCGCCCGGCAGGCAGCGCAACGGCCACCGCCCGCGGTTTCCGCCGCTGGCTGCCGGCGCTCTTCTTCGTTTTCCTCGTGGTTCCCGCCGCGGCACCGGCACTGGAAATCCAGCCGGTCCTGGCCGAAGTCGCGGCGAACGAATCGAGCACCAGCTTCACCCTGCGCAACCGGCGCGACACGCCGCTGCGCCTGCAGATCGATGCGCTCGACTGGCGCCAGGACGGCCGCGACGAGTCGCTCACGCCCAGCGTCGAGCTGATCGTGGTGCCGCGCGTGGCCAGCATCGCGCCCGGCGCCAGCCAGCGCGTGCGCGTGGCTTTGCGCGGCGGCGGCGACCGCGCGCGCGAGCGCGCCCACCGCCTGGTGTTCCGCGAGATCCCGCCGCCGCCCGAACCGGGCTTCACCGGCCTGCGCACGCGGCTGGAGGTGAGCGTGCCGGTGTTCTTCCTTCCCGCCCACGCCAGCCCGCCCGCACCGGCGTTCCGCGCCCAGCGCGGCGAGGACGGCACGCTCCTGGTCACGCTCGCCAACCAAGGCGGTCGCCATGCGCGCTTTTCCAGCCTGCGCCTGACCTGGCCCGATGGTGCCCTGCTGGGCGAGGCCAGCGGCGTGTTCTACGCCCTGGCAGGCGGTGGACGCCAGGTGCCGCTGCGCACCCACAGCCTGCCGCCTGCCGGCAGTGAACTGCGCCTGGTGGTCGTCGCCGACGGCCGCGAGGAGTCGCATCCACTCCACCTGGAGTAGGCCAGTGCCGCGCCCGAACCATCCGCTGCGGGCGTGCGCGCTCGCACTGGCCCTGGCCTGCGCCGCCGCCCACGCTGCGATCCCGGAGGCGACCAGCCTGTGGCTGCAGGCCAGCGTCGACCACGCCGACTCCGGCCTGGTGGTGCGCGTGCTGCGCGACGAAGCGGGCTGGTATTACCTGCGCCGGCTCGACGCGCACATGCTGGAGCTGCCGCTGCAGGACGCGCCCGGACTTCGCTTCGAGGACGAGGACTACCTGCGCATCGATGCCCTCGCCGGCCATCGCCTGCTGCTCGACGAGGACCGCCAGCGCGCGCATTTCCTCTCGCCGGACGCCAGCGCACATCCCCCGGCGCCGCCAGCGCTCGCGTCGCGACCGACTCCCGCACCTGCAGCCGCCACGCCTCCCTCAACGCCCGAAGAGCACGCGTCTGCGGAGAATCGAACCGCGGTCGCCGAACCGCCACACCCATCGGTCGCTTCGCGCGACGCCGCATCGCCATCGCCGGGCCCGGTTGCGCCGGAGCCGCCGGCGCAGGCGCCGCTCGACGACGAGATCCTGTTGCTCGAAGTCGTGGTCAACGGGCAGGCCGTGCCCGGCGTGTGGCAGGCGCGCCGCGCCGGAGGCCACCTGCTGCTGGACGCCGGCCTGCTGGAGGCCGCCGGCATCGTCGCGCCATCCGACGTCGATGCGACCGGCGAAGTCTCGCTCGCCCGGCTCAGCGGACAGCGCTTCACGCTCGATCCGGCCAGCCTGCAGCTGGATATGACGGTGCCGGCCGAGCGCCTGCGCGGCAGTCGCTTCGACCTCGACGACGGCTTCGTTCCGGGTCCGCCGCCGCCGGAATTCTCGGCGGTACTCGGCTATGCGCTGAGCGCCACGCATGCCGAGGGCCGCACCCGCGGTGCCGGACTGCTCGATCTCGTGCTGTCGCACGGACGGGCAAGCTGCGGCAGCGCCCAGGCCTGGCGCCAGGGCCACGGCCTGCGCCGGCTCGACACCGGCTGCCGGCTGGACTGGCCGGAACGTCTGCTCAGGGTCGAGATCGGCGACAGCCTGGCGCCGGGCGCGCGGCTGCAGCCCGGCGTGCGCTTCAGCGGCGTGCGCGTCGGCACCGACTTCGCCCTCAACCCTTACCTGCGCACCCTGCCCGACTTCAGCCTGCAGGGCAGCGCACGCCTGCCCTCGACGCTGGAGCTGTGGATCGACCAACAGCTCGCCCTGCGCACCGAGGTGCCGCCCGGTCCCTTCGACATCCGCGACATTCCCGCCCACACCGGCAGCGGTGAGCTGCGCGCCGTGGTCACCGATGCGCTCGGCCGGCAGAGCGTGATCGGCGCGCCGCTGTTCGTCGACCCGCGCCTGCTGCGACCCGGCCTGCTCGACTGGTCGGCCGAGGCTGGACGCCTGCGCCTGGGGTACGCGGGCGATGCATCCTACGGCGAGCGCTTCGCGGCCTTCGCCGCACGCCGCGGCATGAACGCGGGCCTGACCGCTGACCTGCGCGGCGAGGCCTGGGAAGACGGTGGCAGCCTCGGCCTGGGCGGCGTGCTGCGCCTGGGCGGACGCGGCCTGCTCGAACTCGGCCTCGCCGCCAGCGCGCAGGACGGTCGACGCGGCCACGCCTGGCTGGCCGGCTACAGCCTGCGCGGTGAACGCCTTAGCATGGGCCTGCGCCATACCCAGCATTCGCAGGACTTCGCCAGCCTGGCCTGGCGCGAACCGGGCGAGGCGCCGGCGCGCCTGACCCAGGCCAACCTAGGACTGGCGCTGCCGCGCGCGCAGCTCAACCTGGCCTGGATCGACCGCCGCCGCCACGACGGCGCGAGCGAACGCTTCGCCACCGCGGCCGTGAACGTCCTCGCCTTCGGCCGCGCCAGCGTCTCGCTCTCGCTCAGCCACGCGATGGGTCACGCCGAGGCCACCAGCATCGGACTGTTCGTCAGCCTGCCGCTG
>JANJTY010000062.1 GCA_024710865.1 Lysobacteraceae bacterium
CCGAACTGCGCGCGCTCGGGTTCGCCGATGCGATCGCCAAGCCGGTGTCCGCGGCGACGCTGCAGGCCAGCGTCGCACGGCATCTGGGCCTGTCGGATGCAGGCAGCGATCCGCTCGCGTTGCCCCCAACCTGGAACCAGGCCACCGCCCTCGCCGCCTGCGGCGGCGACGAAGGGATCCTGGCCTCGCTGCGCGAACTCATGCGCCGCGACCTGCCGGATCAGCTGGCGCGCATGCGCGGCGCGCTGGATCGGGCGGACAGCGCGGCGGCGCCCGCCCGACCCCGCGCGCCGCGCTGGCGCGCCCGCTGACCGGGCTGGTCGCGGCGCATGTGTTCGCGCCGCGCGCCCCGGACCCCTTCGTCGCCGCCGCCGGCGGCGAGGGCGGTGGCCTGGTCCCAGGTTGGGGGCAACGCGAGCGGATCGGTGCCTGCATCCGACAGGCCCAGGTGCCGTGCGACGCTGGCCTGCAGCGTCGCCGCGGACACCGGCTTGGCGATCGCATCGGTGAATCCGAGCGCGCGCAGTTCGGCGCCGCGCGCGGCGTCGCATTCGGCACTGAGCGCCAGCGCAGGGCAGGGGCCGAGCGCGTCGAGCAGCTCGGCGCCGCTGCCGTCGGGCAGGTTGAGGTCGAGCAGGGCGAGGTCGAAGCCTTCGGCCAGCGCAGGACGGGCCTGTGCCAGCGTCGCGGCGTGCACCAGGTCGAGCGGAAGCTCGCCCAGCGCCGTGCGCAGGAACTCGGCGCTGACCGGCTCGTCCTCCAGCAGCAGCACGCGGGGTCGTGGCATGCGCGTTCCGTTCGATGGCCATCGCGTTGCCCGTCTTCAGCCCGGGTATCGGAGACGGGCCGGGGCAGGGCACTACACTAGGGCGATGGTAACCCGCCGGCTGCTCTGCGCCCTGCTGCTGATCGCCGCGTCGACCGCGGCCGCGGCGGCGCAGCGGCTGGTGCTGAGCGCCGAGCAGGTGGACCTGCCGCTGGGCCTGGGCCAGGACCTGGCGCTGAGCCTGACCTGGGCCGATGGTGCCTCGGAGCCGGCGCTCGATCTGCGTCTCGCCAGTCTGGATACCGGCGCGCTGGGCTACCGCTTCCGCCAGGTCCGCTGGCAGTGCGCGCTGAAGGTCGCGGACGACGGCATGCGCTGCGCCGGCATGGCGCAGGCGGCCGGACTGCGCCGCGGCCAGTTCGCCATCGCCCTGCACGAGACCGCGCTCGAAGCCAGCCTGGGCCGGGCCGGCGCGAGTCTGCAGGCGAACTACACGTTCGAGCAGGCGCAGCTCGCGCTGCAGGCGGGCGACCTGCCGCTGGACTGGCTGAAGCCGCTGACCGACTGGCTGTGGGCGGAGGCGAGCCTGCAGGGCGGGGCGCTGTCCGGCGCGCTGCAGCTGGATTTGTCGCGCGAGCAGCGCATCGGCTTCGAAGGCCGGCTGAGCCTGGCCGATCTCGGTCTGGACACGCCCGACGGCCGCATCGCTGCCGCCGGGCTTGGCTTCGACATCGAGCTGCTGGGCGAGTCCGGCGCGGACGGCTGGACGCTCAAGGGCGAAGGCCCGGTCCGCGGCGGCGAGCTGCTGCTGGGCTCGCTCTACGCCGCTCTGCCGGAGCGCGGTGTGGACTACGCGTTCGCCCTTCGCGGCAGCGAGCAGGGGCTGGCGATCGAGCGCCTGCAGTGGACGGATGCCGGCGTCGCCCAACTGCAGGCCAGTGCCGAGATCCCGGCCGGCAGCGAGGGCCTGCCGCCCGAGCTGGATCTGCGCCTCGACCTGCCCGATCTGTCCGCCGCCCACGCGCGCTACGGCGAAACCGCATTGGCCACGCTCGGATTGCCCGGTCTCGGCGTCTCGGGCAAGGCGACGGCGACGCTGCGCCGCCAGGACGCGCGCTGGACGGCGCTGGAGCTGGAAAAACTGGCGCTGGACGCGCGCGATGCGCAGGGACGCTTCGCGCTCTCCGGCCTGCGCGGCGATCTGGTCTGGACGGCGGAGGACACGAGCCGCGGCAGTCGCCTGGCCTGGAACGCGGCCGAACTGTACGGCCTCGGTCTGGGGCAGGCCGATCTGGCGCTGCAGAGTCGCGCCAAGGGCATCGGGCTGGCGCAGCCGACGGCCATGCCGGCCCTGGGCGGACGCCTCGCCATTCCGCGCCTGCACTGGCAGCCCGCCGCCGGCGACGAAGGCCCCAGCCTGGATCTCGCGCTGGAGCTGCAGGAGCTCGACCTCGCCGCGCTCAGCCAGGCGCTCGGATGGCCCGCCTTCACCGGCCGCATGTCCGGCAGCCTGCCGCAGGCGCACTACGCGCGCGGCACGCTCACCCTCGACGGCGGCCTGACCATGGCCCTGTTCGGCGGTGCGGTCGAGATCGGCCAGCTCATCCTGGAGCGGCCCTTCGGCGTGGCGCCGACGCTCAATGCCGACGTGCGTTTTTCCGGCATCGACCTGCAGCCGCTCACCACGGTGTTCGGCTTCGGCGAGATCACCGGCCGGCTCGAAGGCCACATCCGCAGCCTGCGCCTGGTCGACTGGTCGCCGGTGGCCTTCGATGCGCAGCTGCGCACCATGCGCGATGCGCCGGGGCCGCGTCGCATCAGCCAGCGCGCCGTGCGCGACCTGTCCTCGGTCGGCGGCGGCGGTTTCGCCGGCGGCCTGCAGGCCGCGGTGCTCAAGGCCTTCGAGACCTTCGGCTACGCCCGCATCGGGCTGTCCTGCCGGCTCGAGCGCAACGTCTGCGAGATGGGCGGAATCGATTCATCGGGCCAGGGCTACACTATCGTCGAAGGCTCCGGGCTGCCGCGCATCCAGGTGGTCGGCTTCCAGCGCCGGGTCGACTGGCCCGTGCTGGTCGACCGGCTCAAGGCCACCGCCCAGGGCCAGCGCCCCACGATCGACTGACGTCCAACCAGGAAACCGCACCATGCGTACCCAGCACGTGTTCGCCTTTCTTGCCGGCCTGCTCCTGCTCACGGCCTGCGTCACGATCAACGTCTACTTCCCGGCGGCCGAGGCCCAGCAGGCCGCGCGCGAGTTCGTCGAGAAGGTCATCGGCGACGAGTCCGCACCCAGCGAAGAGTCCAGCGACAGCGGCGGCGCATCGGGCGGGTTCAGCGTGCTTTCGTTCTTCATCAGCGAGGCGCACGCGCAGCAGGCCGACATCAACATCCGCACGCCGGCGATCCAGGCCATCCAGGACCGCATGGCCGGGCGCTTCAAGGACAGCCTCTCGGCCCACTTCGACAGCGGTGCGCTGGGCTTCACCAAGGACGGCCTGCTGACCCTGCGCGACGCCGCCAAGGTGCCGCTCAAGGACCGCGCCGGCCTGAACCAGGCCGTGGCCGAGGACAACCGCGACCGCAACGCGGTCTACCGCGAGATCGCCGTGGCCAACGGCCATCCGGAATGGGAGCAGCAGATCCGCGAGACCTTCGCCCGCCAGTGGATCGCCAGCGCCCGCGCCGGCTGGTGGTACGAGGACAACGGCGGAACCTGGACGCAGAAGTAGCGCTGTTGCCGGATCGTTCTCGGCAGGTTCGGGCGAAGAGCAGTCTTTGCCACGGATGAACACGGATGAACACGGATAAGAGCGGATAGAAGCGGATGGAATTGGGCTTTCGCGAGCCCGCGGCGGCCGCGCGAGAACGAGTTCAGGAACACCGTCTGGGCTTTCCGTTCCTGATCCGCTCTTATCCGTGTTCATCCGTGGCCAACCCGCTTCTTGGATCCCACCGACTACATCACCTCGCGCCGCGCCAGTCGCCAAAGCATCAGCACGAACACGAGACAGCCGCCCAGCAGGCCGATGGCCAGGGCGAGGTCGGCGCGGGCG